>NZ_JBSWYY010000005.1:0-271870 GCF_056161325.1 Alteromonas sp. ABE4_545 | reverse complement strand
AGACGAGCACACAATACGGAACTACGTTGAGCATCAAGGTCGGAAGGATTCAGATCAGCTCCGAATGGAGCTGTAACCGATAGAACCCCGGGCATGCCCGGGGGAATCTATGTCGTATTAGCGCTTAGTGCGGCGTTATTTTGTATGCTCGGGTTGAGTTTTATAACGCTCGAACCAAGCGAGAATATTACCTACCTTTTGCACTAAACGAGACGGACGTGACGCAATACCATGTGATGCGCCCGGTAAGCGTACCATCGCAGCATCTACCCCATTGAGTTTCAAGGCTTGATAGAACTGCTCACTTTCGCTGATTGGCGTACGGTAATCTGATTCACCAGTAAGCAACAAGGTGGGGGTGGTCACATTGCCTACTAACGACAACGGTGAACGCTGCCATAGCTTGTCTGCGATTTCCCAAGGTTTGCCTTCCATCCAATACTGGGTAAAGAAGGGGTAGGCGTCGGCTGTTAACGCAAAGCTTACCCAGTTGATCACGGGCTTGGCCACCACAGCAGCGGCAAAGCGGTCGGTTTTCCCCACCGACCAAGCAGTGAGCACTCCACCACCTGAACCACCGGTGATAAACAGGTTGTCTTTGTCGACATTGCCTTTGGCGATCACTGCATCAACGGCATCCATTAGATCATTGTAATCTTGTGACGGGTAGTTGTGGTGGATCAGGTTGCCAAAGTCTTCGCCGTAGGATGACGACCCGCGAGGGTTAGACCATACAACAATATAGCCTTTGGCCGCCATCAACTGAATTTCCATGCTGAAGTGTGGGCCATAAGCGGCATGCGGTCCACCGTGAATTTCTAAAATCAGCGGGTATTGTTTGTTGGCGTCAAAGTTTGGCGGTAGCATCATCCACGCATCAATGTCTCGACCATCAACACTGGATTTCACAGCAACGTGACTGACTTGCCCCAACGTGAGGTGGCCAAGTACATCGTCGTTCAGGTGAGTGACCTGGGTGACTTTGCCTCGTTTACTTCTCAAAGCAAGGTCGGCGGGTTTCTGTGTGGAGGCTTGGGTGAACGCAACTGTGCCGTTATTACTCAGTGCAAATTGTCCTGAGGTGTAAGGGCGACCAAGAGATTGCCCGCCGAGGGCGATATCATAGTTTTCAATATCGCCGTCTAGTTCTACTTCGGCTAATTTGGTTTCGCCTTGATCATCATAAGCAAAGACCAAGCTGTCACTGTCGTTTTGCCAATACATGCTGCCGATAGCACGAGGGAAGTCTTCAGTGAGGTTATTGATTTCTCCCGAGCGTAAATCCATCACTAAAATATCATCGTTTTGATAAGCCAGTTTGCGATCATTCACATGGGTAAACGCCAGATATCGGCCATTCGGGCTGACCAACGGAGAAGATTCTGGGCCAGCAAGTGTGGTCACGGGTTTTACTTCAGTCGTACGAATATCGACAGAATAAATATCGGTAGACATAGGGTGCATATCGGCGTTGTCGTCGCGATTCGCCGAGAAGTAAATAGCACTGCTGTCTTTACTCCAGCTCAAATGGCCGCCATTAGAAAATTGACCTTGAGTGAGTTGTCGAGGCGTGCCCCCTTCAACTGGCAATAGGTAAATTTGAGTATGTCCGTCGGGTAAAAAGCCCGCGCCATCTGAACGGTACTGCACAGCATTAATATATCGTGCTGTGGGCGCCCAATCTGCACCAGTGGGCTTGGCTGGCATATCGGTAAATAACGATTCGCCTTTAACGGGCGTAAACTGAGTAAAAGCAATATATTTACCGTCGGGAGAAAAGCTGAGATTGCTAGGACCGTGTTGCAAGTTGCTGATACGGGCTTGTTGCCCGGTTTTCAAATAGTAGAGGTAAATTTGGCTGCTACCACTGCGGTCTGAAACAAATGCCACTTTACTGCCATCGGGTGAATAAATGGCCTGACGTACGTTGTCGTCACCGGCGATAAAAGGCATGTGTTCACCACTATTTACATTCACTTGCCACAAGGCAATATGCATGCGATCACGCATGATATCCATCGACCTGCGCTCGTAAATCAGTTGTTCGCCATTAGGCGAAAACTGTGGTGCGGCAGCATATTCCAAATTAAAAACATCGGCGTAATCGAGAGTGGAAGGAAAAGATTGTTGTTCTGCAAAGCTTGAGGTAGAAACCGCGAGTAAGCCCAGTGCGAGGGTTCGCTTGAAAGTGTGCGTTACTGTCATTGTTATTCCTAATTAAAAGGGAATTTAGTTATTTATCGTTATTCGACCAATCAAAATGTCTTTGAACATTACCCAGTCTCCCATCAGACTGTATAAGGGGTAACGAAAAGTTGCCGGTTTATTGCGTTCAAAGAAAAAGTGCCCCACCCAAGCAAATCCGTAGCCAATAATTGGGAGCAGCCATAACAGCATCCACACCTGTAAAATGATAGCAATAGCGGTTACGGCCAAAACCAGTGTAGAGCCGATGAAGTGGAGCAAGCGGCATGCAGGGTCGCTATGCTCGTTTAAGTAATAGGGATAGAAGTCGCTAAATCGTTTGAATTTCTCTTCTTTAACCGTCATAAACATCATCTTGGTAAGTAGTAACCCTCGTTACTTTATCAGTGTTTACAAATAATTCACAATTGTGAGGTATTATAGGTAACTGATGTGGCATCGAGCAGTTGGCAGGCGCTTGTTTTTCCCCGATACTTCCCCATATTAAATTGCAAACAGAATAGAATTAAACAGGTTTAGAACTATGGATAATCTGGCGGCCTCAAATAGCATTGAGTTAACCCTCGAAAACTTCCAACAAGTCATACTTGAGCTGTCACGCGAAAAGCTCATCATGGTCGACTTTTGGGCTGACTGGTGCGAGCCATGTAAAGACCTTATGCCAATTTTGGATAAATTGGCAGGCGAATATCGTGAGCATTTGGTGCTGGCAAAAGTAGATTGTGATGCACAGCAAGAAATTGCTGGGCAGTTTGGTATTCGCAGTTTGCCTACTGTTATGCTCGTAAAAGATGGTCAGCCGATTGATGGATTTGCGGGTGTACAAACCGAAAGTCAAATCCGCGAATTATTAGCGAAGCATTTGCCTAATCCAGAAGATGAATATATTCAGCAAGCGGCTGAGTTTGTCGGACAAGGTGATTATCAAGCGGCTTTCCCATTGGCGAAACAAGCTTACGACATCAACCCAGACAACATTGATGTAAAATACCTTTATATCGATTGTGCGATTGAGTGTGGCTCAGTGGAACAGGCAAAAGCCCTGCTCGCCACTATTACAATGGTGGATCAAGACAGCCGATACCAAGCTTTACAAGGTAAGATTGAACTGGCTGAACAGGCCGCTGAATCGCCAGAAATTAAAGCGCTGCAAGCACAGCTTGAAGCCAACCCTGATGATCTACAGTTAAAAATTGATTTGGCCGTGCAACTTCATCAGGCCAACAAAGCCGAAGACGCGCTTGAATTACTGTTATCAGTACTGCAAAAAGACCTAAATTTTGGCGATGGCAAAAAAATGATGTTAGATATCATCAATGCGCTGCCAGACGGCGAACCATTAAAGTCAACTTATCGCCGCAAAGTGTATAGCTTGTTGTATTAATATTTAGTGCAATACCACAATAGAACAGCGCAGCTCTCTAGCTGCGCTTTTTTGTATGATGCTGCCGGTTTAAGGGCAGTCAGGTATGTAGGCCGTGCCGCTCTCGGTTTGATAAATAAGAGGCCCCTGATTCGTGTTGATCAGAATGTCCTTATCATTGATAAGCCAAGACGAACTGGGCGAACCGGGTAATCGGAATACCGATGTTGGAGTTAGGTCATCAGTGCTATCAATTTGGTATACAACGCCATTGTTCCACGTTAAGTGGGCCAGCCCTGCTGTAATAAATAGGGCGCCATTAAGCAGATAGATATCTTCGATATTTTCTTTCATTAAGAGCGAATGGTCACCATTTTGGGTAAAACGCATCAATTCGCCGCCCCATTCGCCACGATCACTACCGGTAAACCATACGTTTTGCCATTCCACCGCAACAAATGGCTGTCGCAGACTGCGCTCTGATGCGCAATAGTCGCGGAAGTATTCACTGTCGTCGTTTGGGTTGTCGCAGGTAGGGTCGCGATAACTAAACTTTTCCGGCTCGTCCATATCCACCCGATAGACTCGGCTATTTGCTTGGGGAATATATTTGGGGAAATGGGCCATGCTGCACACTACCGGATTCTGAATCGGTTCTGGGAAGTCGTCTAATAGACGTCTGGCATTTGTTGCGGGCACATCGCCTTTCCACGTTACGGCCTGCTGTGCGTAGGTAGCGACGGGGGGATACCAATAATGTTCGGCAATTTCACGCAGGCGAATGGCCGCGATTGGTGAATATAAACGGGCTAAACCATGTACGGCGGCGTAAACCACTTTCCAATCTGTTTGGTGATGAGTGAGCTTGATTAGCGCTTCGGTCGCCGGCGTGTAATGAATATACCCAAGAGTCATTGCGGCATTAATGCGCGTATTGGGGTCATGGCTATTGAGCCGTTTTATGAGTTCTGGGCCCACTTCGTAGGCTCGCGGCCCCATTTCAGCAAGCCTGTTATAGGCATCGCTGCTGACATAACTATGAGGCGAGTCTAATTGTGCCATTAATGGCGGAAGCGCTCGAAGACTGCCCATCGTTTTAAATGCGTTGTTAGCGTCTTCTTGTAATTCAGGATATTGCACTGCGATTAGTGCGATTTGATCAGCGGTCGCTTCGTTACTGGCACACATCCCTGCAAACTCCAAGGCGCGGCCGCGAATGAGCGTGGGGAGCGAATCAGTTGATGCAATAGCAATGAGCTCAGGCGCTAAGTTTGACAAGTCTAATGCTAATCTATTAGCCATTCGATCGAAGTATGTATGGTACACCCATAATAGCTTTTTTTGTTCATCATGGGGCAAGGAGGCAAGTTCGGGAAGATGCGCGATCATTGCCGGCGCAGCGTCGGCGCCAAGTTTAGATAGTGCTGTACCCAATTGGTTGTCAATGGAGCCTTCTAGGTGTAGGTATTTGATGATCAACGGCATAACGGTGCTCGCATCAAATCGGCCCAATGCGCCGTAGCTCCAGCCACCGTCTCCATCTAATCGCGTATTGTTATCGATTGCTTTGACGATGAGTTGCCAATCGTCAGTGTCAAAGTGTGCAATGCGTGAAATCGCATAATCGGCCACAAGACGCTTGTTTTGATTTTTATCGCTGGTGGCCTGAACCAGAGCGGGAAGTGCATTGCGACCCAATTCACGTAATCGCTCACGGAGTGATTCATCCGCTTGGCCTGTTCCATAAGTTTTTTCTGCAGGAGTAGGGATCGCATCCACACAGGCTTTGGGTGTCTCACATACATTGGCAAATGAGGCGCTGCTGATAAAAAGGTAGCTTAACAATCCTAACAGTGGGTGCCGACTGAGTAATTTGTCCATTCTAAAATTCATTTCTTTACATCCTTAAATCAGTCAATGCCAGTATTGCTGACGGCTTCGATTATGATATAACGCAGGAAATTTGAAAATGAGGTGATAAAAAATGGATTGGATCTGGCCAGCATTAGCCTTGGTTTTAGTGATTGAAGGAATAGGGCCTTTGCTTTTCCCCACTCGGTGGCGTTTGTATCTTTTGGAGATAAGTCAAATGCCTAGCAGTAAAATTCGCCAGTATGGCGGTAGCCTCGTCGTAATTGGACTTGTCAGTCTGTTTTACCTAGTTTGAAGCGCTGGAATTTTGTTCGTAAAAGGGGTGCCCAGCGCGCTCAATTTTTGTTAGAATCCCCGCCTAATTTTTTTACGTTATTTGAACCATGGCTAAAAACGTAGTGGTACTTGGCACCCAATGGGGTGACGAAGGCAAAGGCAAAGTTGTTGATCTTCTAACTGACCGTGCAAAATATGTTGTCCGTTATCAAGGCGGGCACAACGCAGGTCATACTCTGGTAATCGACGGTGAAAAAACCGTTCTTCATTTGATTCCATCTGGCATTCTTCGTGACAATGTTACTTGTATTATTGGTAACGGCGTAGTGTTAAGCCCAGACGCATTAATGGCAGAAGTGACTATGCTCGAAGAGCGTGGTGTTCCTGTGCGCGAGCGCCTAAAAATTAGTGAGGCGTGCCCACTTATTCTGCCTTATCACATTGCGTTAGACGTAGCGCGTGAAAAAGCACGTGGCTCAAAAGCAATTGGTACTACCGGTCGTGGTATTGGCCCTGCTTATGAAGACAAAGTTGCACGTCGCGGTTTGCGTGTGGGCGACTTGTTCAATGCGGAAGATTTTGCCGCGAAATTGAAAGAAGTGCTCGACGTGCACAACTTCACGCTAACCCAGTATTATGGCGCAGAGCCAGTTAGCTACGAAGAAACCTTAAAAGGCGCAATGGCCGTTGCTGATATCTTAAAAGCAATGGTAGTTGACGTGACTGACGAACTCGATAAGGCCCATAAAGCAGGCTTGCCGATTATGTTTGAAGGTGCGCAAGGTACATTGTTGGATATCGACCACGGTACTTACCCTTACGTAACATCGTCAAACACCACAGTAGGTGGCGTAGCGACGGGAGCTGGTTTTGGTCCGCTTAAACTAGATTATGTGCTTGGTATCGTTAAAGCTTACACTACGCGTGTTGGCTCTGGCCCATTCCCCACTGAGCTTGATTGTAATGTGGGTGAGCACCTAGGTGTGAAAGGTCACGAGTTTGGCGCAACAACAGGCCGTAAACGCCGTACAGGTTGGTTTGATGCCGTTGCCATGAAGCGTGCAGTGCAAATTAACTCAATTACTGGGTTCTGCCTCACCAAGCTAGATGTATTGGACGGTTTGGAAACCCTGCAAATTTGTGTGGGTTACAAAGATGCCCAAGGTAACGTAAAAGACGTACCACCCATGGCGGCAGACGGCTATGACTTGGTTACGCCTGTGTATGAAGAAATGCCGGGTTGGTCAGACAATACCTTTGGTGTGACAGAGTACGACAAGTTGCCACAAGCAGCCCGTAACTACATCAGTCGCCTTGAAGCGATTACAGGTGTTCCTGTTGATATTATTTCTACAGGCCCTGACCGTAATGAAACCATCATTATGCGTCACCCTTACGACGCATAAGTTAGCGTTTATCCTTGAAAAGCCCGAACTTGTTTCGGGCTTTTTTGTATCTTGACCACCGATATACTCTCAGTCACACTGCGCGTCGGTAATTTTGCCAAAACAATAATAACTCAGTGAAAAAACAAGGATATCACGATGATCAGAATTAAACGCGTTGGCGCCCATTCATTTGCTTTAACTATGGGCATTATTAGCGCTTTAGGTTCATTGGTGTTTGTTATACCTATGTTCTTTATGTTTTCGCTAATGTCGAAGATGCAACACGATGCCGCTATGCCTATGATGATGCCTTTCTCTTTTGGTATGGTATTTTTTATGCCTGTGATCTACTTCATTTTGGGCTATATTTTTTCAGGTATCTTTGCTTTGGTGTACAACCTAATCGCTAAAATGACGGGCGGAATCAAAGTAGAATTCGAAGACGATTCACACAACTCAGAATCTGTGTCTTCAACGAATACTGAATCGCCAATGATGGAATAAAAAACCGTTATCGTAATTCAACAATCAGCCGGAGTGTGAATGTGTTTAACGAACAGTTTAACAAGCTAAAGCAGACGTATTCTCAGGAAGTAACGCGCGCTTTGTGTTGGCGCAAAGAACAGTTACTGGCACTAAAACGCTGTCTTGTAGAGCGTGAAAACGAGTTTGCTGAGGCACTCAACAAAGACCTAGGTAAGTCTTATGCAGAAGCCTATACCACTGAAATCGGCTTCTTATTGGCTGAAATTAGGCATACGCTCAAGCATCTCTCCGGCTGGTTAAAAGTAAAACGCGTATCAACTCCACTCGCCGCGTGGCCGGCCAAGAGCTTTATTCAGCCTGAACCACTGGGTACAGTGCTGATTATGGGAGCTTGGAATTACCCGCTGCAACTCACGGTTGGCCCTTATATTGCGGCGTTGGCTGCGGGTAACTGCGCCATTTTGAAACCTTCTGAATTGTCACCTCATACGTCAGCTGCGATGGCGAAGTATTTGCCCCAATACCTCGACAACGACGCTTTGGCAGTGATTGAGGGCGACAAAGAGGTGGCGTCAGCATTACTTGATTTACCATTTGACCATATCTTTTACACAGGAGGAGAGTTGGTTGGTAAGGTGGTGATGGCCGCGGCAGCTAAGCATCTTACGCCCGTAACCCTTGAACTGGGTGGGAAAAGCCCGTGTATTGTTGGTGAAGATACCAATATTGAAGTGACCGCAAGGCGAATAGTGTGGGGCAAGTGGCTCAATGCAGGGCAAACTTGTGTTGCGCCAGATTACGTACTGGTGAGTCACGCAAATGCGCAAGCACTTAAAACCGCATTAATAACAGAAATTAAGCAGCAGTTTGGTGATAACCCGCTAATGAGCCCAGATTTGGGCACTATAGTTAATGAACGCCATTTTCAACGCTTACGTCAGTACCTTATTGGAGAAGACGTGATTTGCGGGGGGGATGCCGATACTGAGGCTCTGAAACTGGCGCCAACGATTGTCTGGAACCCTTCTATTGATAGTCCAGTCATGACCGAAGAGATTTTTGGGCCTATTTTACCCATTATTGTGCGGGATGATTTAGATACCCAATTGCAGTTAGTTAAACGGCGAGCCAAACCCTTGGCATTGTATTTATTTAGTCATTCACAAGATATTGTCGATAAGGTTGTTCAGCACACCTCGTCAGGCAGTGTATGCGTGAACGATGTGATGATGTTTATGACCAATCCCGAGTTACCCTTTGGCGGCGTGGGAAATAGCGGAATGGGCCGATACCACGGTAAAGCAGGCTTTGATACCTTTAGTCATCACAAGCCAGTCATGCACCGCAGATTCGCTTTTGATGTGCCGTTTCGCTATGCCCCGATGAAAAAGTGGAAATTCTCGTTACTCAAACGGCTTCTAAAATAGTATTTTGCTGAAACCTAAAAGGACAAGTATGTTAAGACCTTTTCACCTCGCCATTCCCGTGCACGACCTTGCTGCCGCTGAGCATTTTTATGGCACAGTAATGGGCTTTAGCAAAGGCCGCCAAGATACACGCTGGATAGACTGGAACATGTATGGTCATCAAGTTGTGACACATTGGGTAGATACCATGCCCTCAGCGCCAGAGTTTAACAATGTGGATGCTCACGCTGTGCCTGTGCCGCATTTTGGCGTAGTGTTAACCATGGACGATTGGCAGGCGCTAGCTGACCGGTTAACCGCAGCAGATATTGAGTTTGTGATAGCGCCCTACATACGTTTTAAGGGCGAGCCGGGTGAGCAGGCAACACTCTTTTTTATGGACCCAAGCGGGAATGCATTAGAGTTTAAGGCATTTCGCTCGCTAGAAAGCTTATTCGCCACAGCCTAATCAACAACAGCGATACCCCTAAAAAAAAACGGCGGCACCAGATTGGTACCGCCGTTTTTTGTGTGAGGTATTAAGTTATAAAAACGCGTGCTAGTTCACTTTTTCCACAACGGCTTTTCCTCGGCCTCGGCTCTCAGAGCCAGCTTGTAGTACGCCATTTTGGTTGGTAATGATCTGCAAGTCGCCAAAGTTACTTTGTTTGATGATATAACCCATTGCTTCAAGCGCATCGCGGGTTTGCTGTGGTACTCCGTCGTGTACACTAATGGTATTTTCGGGCCACAATTGATGATGCACTCTAGGTGCGTCTGCCGCCTCTTGGGCTGTCATGCCATATAATTGGGTTTGAATTATTGACTCCAGCACCGAAGATATAATGGTAGTGCCGCCCGGTGACCCTGTAACTAACACGGCATTGGCGTCTTTAAACAAAATGGTGGGAGTCATCGACGAAAGCATACGCTTATAAGGCGCGATTGCATTGGCTTCTCCGCCTATTGCTCCAAAGAAGTTAGGTACGCCCGGTTTAGCACTAAAGTCGTCCATTTCATCATTGAGTAAGAACCCAGCGCCATCTACTACCACGCCGCTGCCAAAAGACAAGTTGATCGTAGTGGTGTTTGCGACCGCGTTACCCCATCTATCCATGATTGAAAAATGGGTGGTGTCGGGGCTTTCATAAAGTCCGGGTTTGACGTTATCGGTTGGTGAAATTGCCGTGAGATTTACTTCGCTGGCACGTTGGGCAATGTAATCGTCGTCGAGTAGCGCTTCAATAGGTACGTCGATTACATCAGGATCACCCAAGTACTCTGCGCGGTCGGCAAATATGCGCTTGCTCACTTCTGCCAACAAGTGCACATATTCAGGGCTGTTAAAGGCTGGTTTAGGTTTGCCTTTGAGAATGTCATCTATCATGCCGATAGCCTGTGCAACGGCGATACCTCCTGAGCTAGGCGGAGGCGGCGTAACAAGAATATAATCGCCCCAATAGGTTACGATAGGCGCGCGCCATTTTGCTTTGTATAGCGACAAATCTTTAAAGGTAATGACGCCATCATTTTGCGCGAAAAAGCTCACGATAGAACGGGCAACTTCACCTCGGTAAAATCCATCACGGCCATTGTCTCGAATGCGCTTTAACGTTTCAGCAAGCTCGGGTTGCACAAACTTTTCGCCCGTATAAGCCTGACCAAAGTAGTGACTGAAATTGGTTTCTATCCCTTTGCTGAGTAATTTATTTTGAAAACGTTGAATGCGTTGGTAGAGGTGTTCAGGCATGATGAACCCCTCTTCTGCGAGCGTAACTGCGGGTTGAACTAAGCGCTCCCATGGCAGCGAACCATAAGCTTTGTGGGCCTCCCACATACCTGCGACAGTACCGGGAACTCCCGCGGCCAAAGGTCCGTAAAGTGATTTGGTGGGGTGTACTTCGCCGTCTTCCGTCAGGTACATATCGCGATGTGCGCGGCCCGGTGCCATTTCTCGATAATCGATAATGTTGGCTTCGTTGTCGGCAAAGATGGTCATAAAACCGCCGCCGCCAATGTTACCGGCTTCGGGGTAGGTGACGGCAAGCGCAAATTGAGCGGCCACGGCAGCATCAACGGCATTACCGCCGTCATTCAATACGTCTAATGCTACCTGCGCGCTAAAACTATCAGGCATAGCAACGGCTTGTTGGCCGGTGTCTTCTCGCTCTGTTAGGTTTAAGTTGGCACAACCCTGCAGTAAACTGATCCCTAAAATTAAACCAATAACGCGCATGTGATTTTCCTATCAATCGTTAAATCAATACCAGGCTAGCAATAAAGTATGCCACTAAGGTTAAGCCGCCAGCAAACAAGGCATACGGCAACTGAGTTTTCACGTGTGTGAGCAAGTCACATCCTGAGGCAATCGACGAGACCGCCGAGGTATCTGAGATTGGTGAGCAGTGGTCACCGAATATCCCGCCGCCCAAAATAGCACCAAGTACCAACGACGGTGGTAAGCCTAATGTTTGAATAAGTGGCACACCAATGGGGATTAAAATGGCAAATGTGCCCCAACTGGTTCCAGTGGTAAACGACATGATCGCTCCCGCAACAAACAGCATGGGTACAATGAAAACTACAGGTAAATATTCGCCCACAATGCCCGCCACAAACACACCGGTTCCCAATACTTTTAAACTGCTGCCCAAGGTTAGCGAAAGCAACACAATCGTGACCAAGGGAAGGAGTTCGCCCATGCCTTTAAACCCGATGGTAACGGCTTGGTGGTGAGTGAATTGTTTGTGAATGAGCAACAAACCATAGGCGACAGCGGTAGCTAACACGGTGGCGTAAAGCACTGACTTACTACCAGAACCATCGGCAAGTACACCGTTACCTGTCCACAACATAAAGCCCACCATGCTGGCAACCATAGTTACTAACGGCACAATCATAAAGCGCGCTTTGGTGGCAGGGGCTGCCTCTAGCGTAGACGTGGTCTCGGAACGTTTTTGTTCCTCCACTGCCATTGGACCGTGTACTTTGTCTTTTACTATGGTGTAAGCGACAATAAGCAACGTAATGATGGCATAGAAATTAAATGGCACACTGCCCCACAAAATACTGGCGGCAGATTGTTCTAATTCGTAGCTTTGCAGCAAGCCAAGAATGAAAGCACCCCAACCATTCAACAAAATAAGAATGCAAACTGGTGCACTGGTGCTGTCGATGATGTAAGCCAATCGAGCGCGACTCATACCAAACTTGTCAAACAAACCACGCGCAAAAATACCTGCGGTGAGTACACTCAAGTTCGATTCAATAAATACCGCTACCCCGGTGAACATAGTAATACCGCCCACTTGGCGCTTGCTCTTGGCAACACCCTTGGCCGTTAGCCAATCGACGGTCGCGGTTACTCCGCCAGAATCACGAATGTAGGCAAGTAATGCTCCCACCAACACACTAAACAATAAAATGCGGGTGTTACCGGGGCTAGATGCGACATCAATCACACGCTCCATCGACGTGATAGGAGCCATGAATACACTGCCAGCGCCTTGTAAGAGTAATAAGGCTTCGGCACTTAATACGGCCAGCAATAGGGCCATAATGACTTCTTTTTTCCAGAATACGACAAAGATCGCGATAAGTGGCGGGATGACTGACAACCAGTCCATAAAATTCTTCCTGCATTTATTGTTGTTATCGTAACGGTATCGAGCATGCCTATGGCATGGGAAACATACCGTTTGGCAACCTAAAACAAGCGGGCCTCGTGAAACCAGCTTGGGCTGCGTGACGTCGATGGTTAGCCTACCTATTTTACGTGCAATTTACGAGTGTTGATTACTGCACTTTACGTGGCATTTTCTCATAGTCGCAGGATTACTCTGCGTCTATAACATCGCACATACACGGTGAGGCAGGAGTAAATAAATCTGGGTCGTTGAGATGACGATAGTAATCTGTGAGTAACGCGTTCGCTTGAGTGGGGAAGTAGCGTATTAACAACGCGAGTAACGTACCTTGTGTTTCTCCATCAGGTTGCGACAGTGCTACCGGCTTGTGCGGGAGAAAATGCAGGTTAAATGCACGAGCCGCGCGCAAGGTTTGTTCATCCCATTGTCCGGTGAGCTGAACACCATAGCCGTAGCCTTGTAACCCTTGCTGAAACAAGTAAGCAGGAAGTGGCGATGCATTAAATTGTAGCCAGTATTTTTGCTTTATATGCGGTTCAAACCAAGCGCCAATACCGGCTTGGTACAAACGAAACCAAGGGAATTTTGGGCCGGGGTCGGTTTTGCGCATAAACGCAATATCAGCATGACCCACAATAGCGGTGGGGGGAATATCGGGATAGCGTTGAGTGATGTCGCTAAGCAAGCCGATTAACAACGTGATTTGCGTGTTATCAAACGCTGGGAAGTCACACAATTGCACGCTATTGGGCTCTTGTACATACAAAGGCATATCGGGTTGCCAATGACATGTGGGTACGTTGACCAGTTCAATGCCAATCGATTGATCATTGAGGTTTTCTCGCCCTTGCCAGAAACTGCGCCCCGCGTGCCATGCTCGTTGGTGTTCACTTACTAACTGTAATACTTCTGGTGTGCCTGAGTATGTTGGGTCGGCAGATTCTGGAATGAGGTAATGTGAGCTGAGCCCGTCAGGTTCAACTAACACCTGTGTAGACTCTGCATAGTCGATCGCGGTGTAATGAATAACCACGGCTTTCACGCGTTCGCCAAAATTAGCTGAGGGTAATTGTTTGTAAGTAGTGTGCCGTGTTGAATAAGACGCAGAAGAGTGGCAGCCCATTAACAGCGCTAACACTAAACCGGAGAGTACCGACATGCGGCGGGTAATGGCTAGCATGATATTCTCTCCGTGAATGTGGTGATGGGAAGTTATCGCATATTTATACCAACCTTGTAGGTAAATGAACAATGATTTATCGGAGTGACTTGGTTATGCTAACCGCCTGATCTTTCGATTATTCAAAACCGAGTGACTATTTTTTATGGCGATAAAACGGGGCTTGTTGAGTGTATTTTTTGCGTGGTGTTTTAGTACCGCGGCCTTTTCTTCAGAGGATATCGCACAGGCCGTTGGGCAGAAGATTATGTTGGATCTTCGTTATTATTGCCAAGACGGTACGCCCGGTAATCGATGCCGCACCCCTGTTACGGCACTAACACCAGCAATAAAGTCGGTATTGGTAAAAGGCCACATTGGCGGCGTAGTGTTGTTTGCGGAGAATCTCGAGAATGTCGAGCAAATAGTGAGTCTGAATTACGAGTTACAGGCCCTTGCTAAGAATAACGGATTACCGCCTTTTTTCATCGCGATAGATCAAGAGGGAGGGCGTGTGGCGAGGCTTCCGGCCAGTATTGCTACGCGTTTTGTCGGTAATATGGCGATTGGGGCAACGTATCAGCAACATAAAACGCGCTATGCCACTGAAGTGAATACGTACATCGCCCAGCGCATCAAGCAATTAGGTTTTAACGTTAATTTCGCCCCCGTGCTTGATGTGAATAATAACCCCGATAACCCTGTGATTAATGTGCGCGCTTATTCTGAATCTCCACAAGTGGTCGCTGAACTCGGCGTTGCCGCGGTAAAAGCAACACAAGCACAAGGGGTGTTGAGTGCGGTAAAACACTTTCCAGGCCACGGTGATACTCACACCGACTCTCATACCGGATTACCCCGTGTTGAACATGACCTAGCCGATGTCACTCAAACCGAGTTAGTGCCCTTTATGGCCGCTATTGAAAGTGACTCTCCACCAGCAATGGTGATGACGGCCCATATCCAATACCCAGCACTTGATAGTGCAACTCGCATTGGTGTAGATGGAAAAGCGCGAATTCTCCCCGCTACTTTGTCTCACCGTATTTTAACCGGGCTATTGCGAGGCAAGTTAGGCTATCAAGGGCTTATAGTGACAGACGCTATGGATATGGCCGGGATCGCCCATTACTTTGATGCAACCACAGCAACCATTGAAGCGTTCAAAGCTGGAGTGGATATTGTGTTGATGCCCTACCGCATTCGCAACCCCGAAGAAATCCAAGGCTTTTGGCAGTGGCACGGGGAAGTAATTAAAGCGGTAGAGCAAGGGGCCATTTCTCGTGATCAGCTTCAGGCTTCGGCGTCGCGAATAGCCAGTGCAAAGGTGTCTTATCAACTCGCAGACTTTATTGCCAAGCCCATGGCGGTAAGACTCAGTGAAATTAACGGCGCCATAATGACGGATAACAGTAAAACAGTAGAGCTGCAATTAGCCCGTGATGCGCTCACAGTGGTGAAAGGGAAGAATACTTTGCCATTGGCACTGGGCAATTGGCGACTCGTGATGCCAGATCAGGCGCGTTGTGACGCCATGATACGTGCACTCAACAATGTGCAACGTGAGTTATCTAACATCTCGTCACGTGATTTTTCGCTCAATACACATTGCCTTTCATTGGCGACCGTTCCCACAAAGGTAGATTGGCAGGCTTGGCAACAAGCCGACGTGGTGGTGGTGGGTGACATTTCCCCTCAATACAGTGCTGTTGAAATGGGAGGGATGGACGATTTAGCCGTAATGCGCCATCGCGCTGATAAGAACGCGCAATATCAATTTATACGTACGATGCTGGCCAAACTCACTAAATCAAAAACCACAACAGTAACTGTGGCGCTTCGAGCACCCTATGTACTGGATAAGTTTTTGGCAGACACCAAAGTGGCTATTGCCACTCTTGGCTACAATGTAGAAGTGGAAAATGGCGAAGCAAAAGGGGCGGTTTATCAAGGGTTGGCTGAGGTGCTTTTAGGTCGCCAAAAAGCCCAAGGTCAGTTACCCGTCAGCATTCAATAATAGTTAGGCAAGCCAGCTAATAAGAGACATTTTTATTAGTTGACCGTGTATTGTATACAATGAAATCGTTTACTCTTTCAGCAAAGCGTTTGCCTGTGTAAAGATCGTTCAAAGGTGAGAACCCTTTCGGCGAATTATGCGTCAATAGCGGCATTGTTAACCCCCATTATTTACATGGGAAATAATGCTGGAGACGCAGTAATGAAAGACCAAGACACCCCACTTAATCATCGTAGAAAAGCGATGAAATCACTGGCTGCGTTTGCCGCTGCCGCCCCAGTACTTACCCTCATTGGCTGTGGTGGTACTAGCAGTAATTCGGTTACACCAACGACAAGCGATACGACGGGAAGTAGTTCGTCAGGTTCGGGCAGTAGCGGGAGCAGTTCCAGTGGCTCTAGCAGCTCTGGTTCGTCGGTAACCACTACCACAGATTGGGCTTCTGGTGGAACCTCGTCCATTACCGATAATTTCCCTGATGATAGCTTGTTTGAGACTGATTCAACGTGCAGTGTGGAACTGACGGAGGCGTTGACAGAAGGCCCGTGTTATTTTCAAACTGAAACCTTAGATGATATTTCCGAAGGGCAAACTGGCCTGCCCATGATGCTCTGTTTGCAGTTAGTTGATAGCGATTGTAATCCGCTTTCCGGCTACGAAATTGAAGTATGGCATTGTGATGTCGAAGGTATCTATTCAGGCGATACCAGTGACAGTGCAGACAGCAGCGGATTTAATTCTTCTTTCTGTACCGGCAATGATCAAACGGCGTTGCAAGCGAAGTGGTTTAGAGGCATTCAGGTGACCGATAGCAATGGACGGGTAAACTTTTACTCATGCTTTCCCGGCTGGTACTCAAGCCGCGTGATTCATATTCACATGCGTGTGAAGAACAACAATAACGATGAACTGATCACTCAGTTCGCTTTTCCTGATGACTTCTGTGAGGAGATTTGTACTTCGCATGAAGACTATGTCGACAACGGTGAGCCGGATACCTACCTAAACAGCGATACTGTATTTAGTAGTGACGATGACGAGTACGTATTTAATATTGAACAAAACAGCGATGGTTCACTATTGGCGTGGAAGCGTTTAGTGATCAGCTAATTTGGCTTTAGCAGCGTACTTTATTCACCACGTAAATCGATAACACGGCCATTTAAAATGGCCAATGCCGCGCTTTCGGGCGCTGCATTTTTTTCAGCTAGTAAGAAAAACGCATCGCCGTTAGGAAGGGGTAGTAAACCATCGTAAAACTGCGTGTCGACTTTAACGGGTAAAGACGTGGTTAACTCTGCGTTGTCAGGGTTGAGTACGTAATTGTAGCCCTGACGAAGCAGAGCAAAGTAATGAGCGTCGTCCAGCACATCTGCATGAGAGAGGGCGTAGCCTTTCGATGGCATGACGATGTATGCAGCGCCAGCAATTTCCTCAAAGCCTGCCACTACAGACAAATCACCCATTTGGTCAACCGACGCAATACCTGTTTTCCTATCAATATTAATGGCAATGTCAGCCACAAATTCAGTGGATGTGACGCCGAGTGTGACCTGATTAATTTTTAATTGAACAAGCCCATCTTCTTGATTGTCCGGAATGGCATAGTAGTCGGCCAGTGAACGCTGCCGGTATGTGCCAGAGAGTAGGCTTTCAAGCGCAGCTTGTAGAGCAACTACATTCATCACGCGGGCTGTTTGGCGGTGAGGATCACCTAGTGCCGCGCCTGACTCTATCAATATGGTACTGGCTCCTGAGGCCGCAATATTGTCGCCAAAAGAACGATACGAATAGGTATCGTCATAACGGCCTATTTGCTTAGGTAACCATGGGCGTAGCTGATGAGCCATTTCAGCAATGAGCTGTTTGGCGCGTAATCTAGCTCCATCCACGTGTTTGTCTTGGTGAAACGCAGGCGCTAGAAACGCAATAGTGGCTGGATGAGGAGTGCGGCCTGCCGTGTAATAATCGTTTTGATCATGAAGGTTAAATGCCACATCTGGGTTTAGCTCACGTACTTGAGCTTCCAGCAGACGGCCCTCGGGAGATTGTAAAACCTGTGCATCTCGATTTATATCAATACCTTGACCATTGACTCTGGTTCGCACTGTAGCACCGTCGGGGTTAAGCATAGGGATGATATGCACCGTAACCGAATTCAGCCAGTCGTGAGGCAAAGCCGGCAGTGCGCTTTCAGTCAGTAGGTATAGCCAATCTAATACGGCGGCGGTAGCGGTTGGCTCATCACCGTGCATTTGCGTCCAAGCGAGTATGGTGAGAGGGCCAGTGCCTAAAGACAATCGGTCTATAGGGCGGCCAAAGTATGAATGGCCAATGCGTGCCCGCGTGATATTAGAGTGAGTGGCGAGCTTATCCATCACTGGGCTGATGTCATCGTGAACTAAGTGGGCTTTATTCAGCGCTTCCCAGTGAGATTGTTGCCAACATTGATAGGTGTGTTGTGCGGGGAAATGCGCTGAAGTTGTCATATGTTCATCCTAAAACAGCGAGTACTGAATAAGCATACTGTGAATTGAACCGATTGAATATAGTTGAGTTTGTCACCGTTCAATTGCATTTATAATCTTTGGACAATGTATTATCAATACTGTAGTTTTTGCTTCAAATGGCAGTTAGCCGTATCGATTGAATGACTATTAAGGGACAGAGCGTGGAACAGTCATGGAAGCCGAAAGGGTGGTTGAGTATTGTGTTTGGTCTAGTCATTCAGCCTTTTGTATTTTTGTATGTGAATAAAGCGAAATGGTTTTGGTTTTATTCGGCGCTAGTCTTTCTCTTTGCATTTATTGACTTAAATAATCAAGTTGGTGTCGACAATTCTGCTTGGTATCAAAACATTCCGCTCTCTTGGCTCCCCACCCTGATATGTCCTGTTCATGCATATTGGCTCTCACGATATTACGACAGTACCCAAAAGAGAAAATGGTACGCCAGTGGGTGGGTAACAATAGGCTGTTGTATTGGGTTCTTAGCGATAGTATTTGCTAGTCGAACCTTTGTGTATGATTTGTTCTCTATTCCTGCATCATCCATGAGCCCAACGTTAAAACCCGGTGATCATGTTTTGGTGAGCAAATTAGGATTTGGGAACTACCGCTTTTTAGGGCAGCAAGTTATTAAATCTTCTAGAGTTGCAGAGGTTCACCGAGGCGATATCATCGTGTTTCAGTATCCAGAAAAACCTCAAATAGATTATGTGAAGCGAGTCATTGGTTTACCGGGCGATACTGTGATCTATCAGGATAAGCAGCTTTCGGTGAAGCGTCTTTGTGGCATGAATGCACCAACATGTGGTGAGTTGGAAAGCGCTAAACTCAGCGCTGAGCCTAAACAAAGTACCAGCGATACGCGATTTGAATATTATCGAGAGTCTTTGTTTGAGCGCAGTTACGACATTCAACTGGACCCAAGTAGAAAAGATATGAATGCCTTCTACTTCTTCCAACCAAAGCAAGAGCGAGGAGAGTGGGTTGTTCCTGAAGGGCATTATTTTGTACTCGGCGATAATCGAGATAACAGTCGAGATAGCCGCTATTGGGGCTTTGTTCCCGATGAACATTTAGTCGGCAAGGTGGTGTTTGTTTGGTAGGTCAGGTTAAAAAGCCGAAAAAGTCGGGGCGGTTTGGTTTGCTCGTCGCGACATTATTTTTACTGCTAGTGGTCGCTGCTGTATTTGTAGCCGAAGACGTCACGTATGTTTTTCTCTACGTTTATCTAGGGTTAAGCGCAATAACCTTCGTTCTGTACGCCTAGGACAAGTCAGCGGCGAAAAAGTCTCGTCGCCGAGTGCCTGAAAAACACCTGCATTTTTTTGCGTTGTGTGGTGGCTGGCCCGGCGCGCTTTACGCCCAATATTGGTTGCGGCATAAGTCGATAAAAACTTCATTTAAATGGCGGTGTTGGCTGACAGTAATACTCAACGTTGCTATGTTAGCGCTCATTCGTACGGTTTATCTTGCAGATTATGCCGACACAACCTTTTGGGCCGCAGTGACAACTTAGCTAGCTCGATGAAATTTGGATACTCCAACTTATGAACGATGAAGCGTTTCAAGACTTTCTCGATTCAACCTATGATGAATTAGAGAGCAAACAAAACAGGCTAGAGGAAGAGTTTGGCCTCGGGCATTTCGACCGATACGATTTAGACCCAGAAGCTGAATTGATCACTTTTAGTGCTGAAGGGCGCGACACGGTTACCGCTCGGTTTGTTCCCATTGGCACATTTGTACCGTCAACCGGTTCTTGGATGTGGGGCTGGCACAACCAAGCGTTTTCAGACTCACTGCGAGAGCAAGCTGCGAAGTTATTAACGCTGGCCGAAATCACAGATATTGCTATGTTCGAAGAGCCTACGTCAGAGGTTGATGAAGAAATGGCGTGGGAAATGACGGCAATGTCACTGCATGTACTGGAAGGGCTGGGGGTTTATCGTGTGCCAGCAGATGACCTTTGGTATTTCTATGCGTTGTTTGACCTCAGTGTTGCCAAACATTAGTCCATTCTATAAGGCGGTATGATGCTGAAGGTACTATTTGCATGTTTGTTTTTCGCAGGCGCTTGCGTAGCCAATGATTTCGGTCAGTTAGCCACGCTCAATGCCCAGCAGATTGCAAAACAAAGTCAGGAATACATCGCACTACACTTGCCAAATGCCGACCCTGAACAACTGGTTTTGTTTGATATCCAGTTACATTATTCTCCGTTGATTGAGGGTGGGGCATTATTGCAAGCAACCTATATTAATTTGGGCCATGAACATACCGGTGACGCAGTGGCAAAACGTTTCCCGTCGTTTGATGAACCCAGTGAAACGTCTGAAGTGATGTTTACCGAATATTATAAAATCGAGTTGAGCTTTGACCATGAAGGCAACGTGGTGAATGCCACAGAACACAAAGACTTCTTCCCTGAACCACCAGAGGGTTTCTGGAACCTGATAAAAGTATTGAAGGCAAAACAATGAGGCTCAATCAAGTAACGCTTCCCGTACAAAATATGTCGGAAGCGGTGCAGTTTTATCTTACTCTTGGCTTTACTCAAATTGTGGATACACCCCATTACGCTCGGTTCTCTTGCCCTGAGGGTGACGCCACGTTTTCGCTGTCATTGGAGAGTGATGCAACGCTCAACCCAACGGTAATTTATTTTGAACATGAAGCGCTGGATGAGTTATGTGACACATTGAGCCAAAAAGGCATTGAGTTTGAGCAAATGCCTACAGACCAGCGCTATTTGTGGAAAGAAGCTGTGGTGAAAGACCCATCAGGCAACAAAATTAAACTGTATTGGGCAGGAGAAAATAGGCTTAATCCACCATGGAAAGTCTCTATTAAAGCTGAGTAATACGGATACTCGTTTTCTAGTCAATACTGTGGCATGTCGCGCAAGGTCACAGATTACCATTCATTTTTTGTATTTGGATTTTTGAATGTCTTCACCTGTTAAACAACACATTGGCAGTATTGCCCTACTCGTCAAAGAGTACGATGAGGCCATCGCGTTTTACACTCAACAATTGGGTTTTGATTTGGTCACAAACACTGACCTTGGCAATGATCAACGCTGGGTGGTTGTTGCGCCGCCTAACTCTACGGGTACTCAGTTATTGTTGATGAAAGCTACCAATGAAGAACAATTAAATGCTGTAGGGAATCAAGCGGGTGGTCAGGTGTTATTGATATTACACACCAACGACTTCTGGCGCGATTACCGTGTAATGCAAAAAAATGGTGTGGTATTCAATGAAGCTCCGCGCGAAGAAGTGTACGGCACCGTAGTGGTATTCCAAGATTTGTATGGCAACAAATGGGATTTAATTCAGCCCAGTGTGGCGGGATAAGAGGAGTTTTTCAGTGCGTATTAAGATGATGTTAGGTGTGTTTTTTATTTTTCTTTTGTCTGGTCAAGCTGGCGCTAACGAGTATGTAGAATGCAACTATTGCAGTCCCGCAATGCAAAGCACAGCGGCGAATACATGGGTAAGCAAACACACACAACCAGGAGCTTCTGACCTGTACACGGTCAATGTTGTCGACTTAGGAAGGTATCAAATATCGACGTATTCGGTCAGTTGGAAACACATATTTTTGAACGATGAGGCAGATTCCTCGGCAGCGTGGGCAACCTATAATCAACAAATGCCAACGAGTAGCGAAGATCAAAAATACATGGATAATCTAAAAAAGGCATCCGATGATTATCTATCGTCGCTTAAGAAAGTCGAAATCCCCAAAAAGCTGATCGGAGAACCATGGGAAGTGGTTAACTGTGCGTACTGCCAAAACAGAGTGCAATTGTTTTTAACCGAAACGCTTGAAGAGCAAACAACGGCTGTCGCAAAAGCGTTAGGGCAATTAGTTAGTGCTTTTGGTCTATCTGATAGATTGAAAATCACAAATACCTACAGAGTAACGATGGAAGCTAGGGGATATATGGAAATTGAGATTGATGTACCAACTCAGTCATTGATGCGAGCGACCATCAAAAAAGTTATCGATTCTGACGGGAACGATATTCCGTTCAACGCTAAGGACTTAAAATACTTAAAAATAGCGGTATCGGATCTTGTTAGAAACGCCGCTATTAATGAACAAATTAATCCGCTTATGTATCAAATTCCTCCCGCGCAGACTGGGGTGGTAGTGATAACTGAGAGTGGCGTTGACACACCAACAGGCACAAGGTAGTGCGCTATTGATAATAGGGATTACCCGTCGAGCTAAAGGCTAACAATATCACAAAGGGCTGTACCTCAGCATCGACCGAGTATTTTTAGTCACTTGGCGAATTGCCGTTGGCGATACGCTATATTTCCAGTAGTTTACTTGGTATCACGAAACAGCCTCTGCTTTGTATTGGCTACTTCGCATCTCATTTTTTCATCTCAATATTAAGGTTGTTTGTGCTAGATAAAATCATTCATGACTTTTTGGTTATTTGGGCCACTATCGATCCTATCGGATCAATGGCGCTATTTGCGGGCATGACGGCGTCGATGTCGGCCAAGGCTCGCCGCATTACCGCACTGAAAACGATTTTATACGCTACCTTAATTTTGGTTGGCGCATTGGTTGTCGGGCAAATATTGTTAACTGCAATGGGGATCAGCCTCATTTCATTCCAAGTAGCTGGTGGCATCATCCTGTTTCTGTTCGGTTTACAAATGATTTTTGCAGAACCGACAGCCGACAACAAAGGCGAGCCGCAACACGATATTGCTATGTTCCCCCTCGCCATACCGGCTACGGCTTCTCCCGGGGCTATTTTAGCGATTATTTTGATCACCGATAACAATGTGTATTCGATTCAGGAGCAAATGATAACCGGCGCTACCATGATTGGCGTGTTACTCATTACACTCATTTTATTATTGTTGTCTGGTGGGATTATTCGCTTAATCGGGAATGGGGGAGCCTCAATGTTAACCCGCATTATGGGGATGATCCTAGCTGCGCTGTCTATCGAGTTGATCATGGAAGCCTTAGGAATTGAGAAGTGGGTAAATGTCGTTTCTTAATAAAGTGTAAACCCATTGCTTGAGGGCCTGTGCGCTGATTGTACCTGTGGCCTCTGTTAATTGAGTGCTTATTATTCTATAGTCATACAAATGAAAGACTGATATTCAGTATTCATTGAAGCTTTGGCAGGTAGTTAGCGGGATTGCTAATGATACCTAGCCATAGCGACACTTATCAGATTAAGGCGAAGGAATATGTCTCTATTTGTGCGGAT
Organism: Alteromonas sp. ABE4_545; assembly: GCF_056161325.1. Classification (NCBI taxonomy): domain Bacteria; kingdom Pseudomonadati; phylum Pseudomonadota; class Gammaproteobacteria; order Alteromonadales; family Alteromonadaceae; genus Alteromonas; species Alteromonas sp. ABE4_545. The sequence goes on along the minus strand of NZ_JBSWYY010000005.1, from coordinate 248,296 downwards.
TAAAGCGCTAAAGCACTCGTTGTCGAGAAACGAACAGAAGCTAGCTAACTTTACTCTTGAATCCCCCAGTGCAATCCGGGATTTATCTTCACCTGCACTTGCCGATGTTGTCGGTATTAGCCAGTCCTCAGTGGTTAAATTCGCGCAAAAGCTCGGTTTTCGCGGCTATCCTGCTTTCAAATTAGCGGTTATCGAAGCCTTTAGTGCTGAACAGGTAAATGCGCCTATACATGGTCAAATTAGCCTACATGACAGCTTCGATTCAATGGCCGATAAACTCCTTTTTAGTAAGCACAATGTACTTCAAGAAACACGTCATCTAAACGATGTAGTGCAAATTGAGCGTGCCGTAAAATTACTAAAAAGTGCCAGCCGTATCGTGTTGTGTGGGTTAGGTGGGTCTGGGTTGGTGTGCAAAGATTTTGGCTATAAGCTGCAAAAGCTGGGAATGAGCGCGTTTGCAGAGTCAGACAGCCATGTACAAATGGCCTTGGCTGCCGCTTGTGACGACCGCGATGTGATTATTGCTATTAGCGAGTCTGGCAGCACGTCGGAAGTGCTAAAAGTGGCTGAACGAGGGAAGGCAACTGGCACCCCAGTGATTACGATCACGCGATATGGGGTAAACCCCTTGTCTCGGCTAGCTGAGGTGACGTTGTTTTCTGGCACAGATGAAACCACTGCGCGCCTTTCTTCTATGTTGTCTCGGCTAGCTCAAGAACACGTGGTAGATATGCTGTTTATTGCTTTAACCCAAGCCTACCCTCAAGGGCGTCAGCGCTTAGCAACCACTAACGAAGTGGTGAACGCGTTTAAAGCTAACGCATAGTTACTGGCGAGCTTGGATAAAGCAAATATGGCGCCCGCTTTTGTTTAAAGCTATTGAGGTCATCTTGCCAGCTTTGTCTTATTTCATCTTCACTAAGCCCCGACTCGATAGCTAGGCGCAATGCATCAGTGCCGCTGAGTTTGTCGAAAAAGTCGGGACGATTAATTAACGTGAGGCCCGCTTGTTTAAACGCTGCATGTGCTCTTACTAGCCAAGTGAGTTGTAAACCCCGTACTTGAGATGTTCGCAGATCTAAGCCCAGAAGCGCGGTATCTTGTAGTTTTGGTGAGGGCGCGCTCGTAGGCATACTGATTGGCGTGAAAGCAAAGTCCCCAAGTTGCACTTTGTTATGCCCTAATACTTGAAAAGGGTAGGGAGTTCCACGGCCAACGCTCATGACCGTTGCTTCAAACAGGCATAATGAAGGGTATAACTGCACAGCCTGATCATTAGGTAAATTCGGGCTGGGAGGCACAGGCAAAGAATAGCGCATTGTTTTGTTGTAATGGAGAACGGGGATCACGGTAAGCGCGAGCTTGTCGGCCTGATTTATCCATGCTTCACCTTTGATCATCAGCGCTAATTCGCCTACTGTCATGCCGTGCAGTAATGGGACGGGATCTAGCCCAACAAACGATGCAAAGCCCGGTTGCCGCAAGGGACCATCGACAAAGGCTCCATTGGGGTTTGGGCGGTCTAACACTACAACCGGTATGCCCTGTTCCGCAGCGGCTTCTAAAACATAATGTAAGGTCGAAATATACGTGTAAAAGCGGGTGCCTACGTCCTGAATATCAAATAGCAATACATCCACATTGGCCAGCATTGGCGGGCTGGGCTTTTTGTTTTTGCCATAAATTGAATAAACGTGAATGCCTTTGGTTTTATCGTCTTTTACGACTGCGCCAGCACCGTGGTCACCGCGAAAACCATGTTCTGGTGCGAATACAGCCTCTACTTTTACGTTATCGGCGAGTAACTTATCAACCAGATGTTGATGGTCAACCACGCTGGTTTGGTTTACTACCAAACCTACTCGTTTATTGTTGAGCAATGGCATGTATTGCTGAGGTTGCGCTGCACTGGGCAATGGTGTTGGTACGTTAGCTAATGCAAAAACACTGTAGCTAATAGCAATAATACAGATGAACCATTTAAGCATGGGCGGCGGCTCGTAAATATCCGCTATTTTGGTCGAGAAGCGCTTTTGCTTCATCGGCGGGTTTGCCTGTTAACACCATTAAAATTGCCAGTTTTGCATGGTTGTTTGCGGCTAAAAGCGCATCGGCGGCAAGTGTTTCATCACAATGGGTTGCTTGCATCACAATGCGAATAGCACGAGCGTGTAGCTTCTTATTGGTTGCATTCACATCGACCATGAGGTTTTCGTATGTTTTGCCCAAGCGAATCATGGTTGCGGTGCTGATCATATTTAAGATGAGTTTTTGTGAGGTGCCTGATTTCATGCGTGTTGAGCCAGTTAAACATTCAGGACCAACGGCGGCACAAATAGGAATGTCTGCCGCTGCCAGCATGGGAGCCCCCGGGTTGTTGGTGATCGACGCGGTGGTTGCACCCACTTCTTTTGCGTAGGCTAATGCGCCGAGTACATAGGGGGTGCGCCCGCTGGCCGAAATACCTACCAGCACATCTTGTTTTGTAAACCCTCTTTCCTGTAGATCGAGTTTACCTTGCAATGCATTATCTTCCGCCCCTTCAACGGCGTGTTGAATCGCTGTTTCGCCGCCAGCGATAATCCCTTGCACCAATTCGTCGGGTACACTGAAAGTCGGGCGACATTCCACCGCATCTAAAATACCTAGCCGACCGCTTGTACCAGCACCAATGTAAAACAATCGCCCTTTCGCTTTAATGGCGTCGGTTGCTGCATTTACCACTTTAGCGATATAAGGAATGGCTTGGGCGACGGCATGGGCGACTTTTGCATCTTCTTTATTTATTGCCGCCAACAGTGCGTGCGTATCCAACTGGTCCATGTTCATGGTATCTGGGTTGCGGCTTTCTGAAGTGAGTTGGTTGAGTGTTGACAGTAAGCTGTCTTGAGTCGAAGTCATCAAAAATCTCGTATTACATTAAGCTGTTATTGTAGATGAAGAGTGGGGTTGGCGACCAATTTGGCAAACGAAAAACGCACATACGGTGCCAATAATGAGTTGCCACGTAAAGCCAAGAGAAAAATGCCACTGCACGGGTAAGTAATACTGCATGACATAGGGCTGGCATAATAAGGGCACGATAAACCCGACAACCAATGCGTAAGCGACAGAGCGGGCATTACCTCGTTGAGTGAACAGTGCACTAAAATAAACGCCAAGTAACCCACTGTATGAAAATACCATTACGCCAAGCGCAAATTGTAGCAAAGGTAAGTCGGAATACTGTTGCCAGTAAAAGCACAAACAGGCCATTGCCCCGAGTGCGGTAGCAACAAAAAACATGGCAACCTTTCCGGCAAAAACAGGCGTTATTGCTGAAGCATTAGCGGTTGGTGCGGTGTGTTTTTCGCTCCAAGGCTGATAAAAATCTTTTACCAACACGCTCGCCATAGAGTTGAGGCCTGAATTGAGTGTCGACAATGCCGCCGCAACAATACCAATGGTCACCAACCCTTTGACGCCAGCCGGTAATGTGGTTAATACGTAAAACATAAACACGGTGACCGGCGCACCAGAAAAGGTGGGCGAAGGGCTATTCACATGGGATTGCATGAGAGATGGTTGCTGATAGTACACATACAGCAATAAGCCGATCACAATAAACAGTAGCATCACCGGTAAGGTCATCCACACCGACAAATACATCGCCCGGCTTCCTGCTTTCGCATTTTTACAGGTTAGCATGCGTTGTGTCATATCTTGGTCTAGGCCAAAGGCGGCAATATTAAGAAGAACGAAGCCCGTTAATATCGACCAAATGGAAAAAACGCCCGAAGGAGAAAAATCCAATTCAGTGTTTAACCAGCGCAGCTTGTTCACTTGCTCTTGTTGCCCACCACCGTGTAGTGCGTTCACTATGTCGTGCCAGTCAGCGGGTATCGTTATGAGCAAGGCGATAATCACTGCTATGGCTGCTGAAATATAAATAATCGCTTGTAGCACATCGCTAAAAATTACCGTACGGATACCGCCGACGATTGTGTACAGTAAGCCTGTTACAGTAATCAGCACCACGGCTAATATCAACTGCATTGCTTGTATGTCGCCAAACAGAATCATGCTAACGGCGATGGCGGCCATGTATAGTCTGGCGCCACTAGCAAACACACGACCGAGTATATAGACAGCGCCTGCCATTTGGGCAGTGTTGCCACCATATCGGTGAGACAACAAACCATATACAGTAAACACACGGTATTGATAAAATTTAGGGATAAAATATCGAGCGACAAAAAATGCCGCAAGCAAAGCGCCTAATGTCGTAGTAATATAGGTCAGGTCGTTACGGTACCCCTGATCAGGGCCGCCGATAAATGTAGCGGCAGATTGAGAGGTGGCCAATACAGAAACAGCCACGGCCCAAACGGGCATAGCATGACCACCGAGAAAGTAGTCGCCAGCATTTCCCGTGCGTCGATTGAAATACCAGCCACTTACGACCAATAAAAAGCCATAGGCGATAAAGACGACTAGGTCGGGCAGTGAGTAGTGGCTTAACATAGCGACTCTGGTGAAACTCAAAAATTAAGAATAGAAAATTCTGTAACCAGTGTAAATCGCGAATACTAATTTGGTATCAGCGAGTTAACATATCTTTTCACGATTAATCAGCGAGCGTTTGGGTGAGTAGAAAAACCACAGCTTTTATCGATGCCAGTGCACTCGTGCACAATTTTACCCAATTACAGACTTTGGCCCCACACAGCCAGCACTTAGCGGTTATTAAAGCAGATGCCTACGGACACGGTGCGGTGGAAGTGGCGCGAGCGTTAAAAGACGTTTGCCCCAGGTTTGCTGTGGCGATAATTGAAGAGGCCGTTGCGTTACGAGAGGCAGGCATCACGTCGCCTATCGTTATTCTTGAAGGGCCTCATGAGTCTGATGAGTGTGTGCTTGCTGCTGAAAACGGTTTTATTTTGGTGGTGCACGACCGCGACCATTTAAGCTGGCTTCAGGCTTTGCCTGCGTCACAGCGGCCAGCGATTTGGTTAAAAGTAGACAGCGGTATGCATCGACTAGGTTTTGATTACGATGACATTCCAGCGCTAGTTGAGCAACATCGTGAGTTACTGAGCGACGAAACCCATCTAATGACACACATGGCCTGCGCCGATGAACTCGACAGTGATGTGACAAGTGTGCAACTTGAACGATTTCTTCCGGTAGCCAAGGCCACACAACTCCCGGTGAGTATTGCCAACTCTCCAGCCGCAATCGGTTGGGAAAAAGCCCGTGGAAATTGGAATCGATTGGGCGTTGCCTTGTATGGCGCCTCTCCCTTTGGTTTAAACAAGGCCTCATTGCCAACGCTTCGTCCGGTCATGACCTTACAGGCAGCTGTAATTTCAGTGAAAACCATAGCGAAAGGCGAACATGTCGGCTACGGCTTTAAGTGGCAAGCAGAACAAGATAGTCGCATTGCGGTTGTGGGCATAGGCTACGCCGACGGCTACCCGCGCCATTGTCGTAATGGTACGCCAGTCGCGGTAAATGGCTGTAGAGCTGAACTAGTGGGGCGTGTGTCTATGGATATGATCACCATAGATGTCACACACCTACCCAATGTGAAAGTGGGAGATACGGTTGAGTTGTGGGGAAACACCATCAGCATTGATGAAGTGGCGGCCTGTGCGCAAACGATATCCTATGAACTCATGACGCGTGTATCTGTGCGAGTACCACGACAAATACGCGTGTAAAAGTGCCTATTTTGTATGCACAATTAGAGTGCTCAACTGCACTGCATTGATCTTTTTTATTTAGGTTTTGTTTTATTAGTTAGCGCCAGATTGAGTTAACTTGTTGATATTTTTGTATTTAATTTTTTTGGCACGTACATTGTAAGCTTTAGTTCATCATCTGGATCATATTGGTCCTGACAATTTAAGCAACACGACAAAGACGTCCTATCAGTTTTCTGAAATAAGAAAGCTGGGGGCGTTTTTTTTTGCCTGAATATTGTCATTGACCACAGGTGGTGTTCGGAACTTTTGTGGGTATGCATGTTAATCGCTGGTTGGCATACCCAGAGAAGTTTTGGCGTTAGCTCATGACTATTACTTAAAGGAAACACAAGATGGCGTACTTACTCCCTTCAGAGTTTGCCACCAAAATGGTAGACGCTGGTGAATCAAAAGTGTTCATGTCAACACGTGACACAGTTATCCGTGCATATATGGCTGGCGCAATTTTGGCGTTGGCAGCTGTATTTGCTGTAACAATTGCAACAAAAACAGGTATTTTCCTGTTGGGCGCAGTGCTGTTCCCAGTGGGCTTCTGCATGCTTTATCTTATGGGCTTTGACCTATTAACTGGTGTGTTTGTATTGGCACCGCTAGCTTGGCTCGACCGTCGGCCCGGTGTCACAATTAAATCGATATTGCGAAATTGGGGGCTGGTGTTTATCGGCAACTTTGCCGGTGCACTCACGGTGGCCTTTATGATGGCCTTTGTTTTTACCTACGGCTTCAATACCGATGGTGGTGCCATTGCAACGAAAGTGGCGGCAATTGGTGAGTCTCGTACCTTGGGTTATGCCGAATACGGGAGTGCTGGTTGGTTTACTATTTTTATCCGCGGTATGTTGTGTAACTGGATGGTTTCACTAGGTGTAGTTGGCGCAATGATTTCAACCACTGTTAGCGGTAAAGTACTGGCGATGTGGATGCCTATCATGCTGTTCTTCTTCATGGGCTTTGAGCACTCAGTGGTGAACATGTTCTTGTTCCCATTTGGTCTGATTATGGGTGGCGATTTCTCTATTATGGATTACTTCATCTGGAATGAGATCCCAACCGCACTGGGTAACTTGGTAGGTGGTTTAGCGTTCACAGGGTTGACCTTGTACAGCACTCACGTGCGCACAGCGCCTAAGCGTCCTCAACCGGTTGCCGCGCCGACTGACGCGCAGCCTGTGCCCGGCGCACTGTAAGTTTTAAGGACACCACCTCAGTGCCCCCAACCAAGCTGAGGTGTGCTTTATGACAACTACCCTTGCTACTGCCCTCTCTGTGGATGTGGGACAAGCCTCTGATAAAGGGCGCAAAGCAGAGAATCAGGACCATTGTGCAGTTAACCTTGCCAAAGGGCAGGAACGGCATAGTAAGGGTATCTCCCTGGCTATGGCCGACGGTATCAGTACCAGTCAGGTCAGCCAAATGGCCAGCGTCAGCGCAGTTAACACTTTTCTGAATGACTACTATTGCACAAGCGATGCACTCACGGTGGAAACCGCAGGAAAACAAGTCATTCGCGCAATCAACGCCTGGTTATTTGCCCAATCTCGTCAGAGCGAATATCGCTTTGAACGAGAGAAGGGGTATGTGTGTACGTTCGCGGCACTAATTATAAAAGGTCGCACCGCGCATTTGTTTTCAGTTGGCGATACGCGTATTTATCGAGTTAAACCCCAAGGATTAGAAGCACTCACCGCCGATCATCGAGTATGGGTTAGCCAGCATGAAAGTGTGCTGAGTCGCGCTTTGGGGGTGAATGAAGTAGTTGATGTCGATTACCAACGGCTGCAGGTTCAAGCTAATGACATGTTTTTGCTGGCAACCGATGGGGTCTATGAACACATTGATGGGAAGACAACAGCGGAACAATTGCTTCAAAGCCAAGATTTACCGGCGATGGCAAAAGCGCTGATCCGCCAAGCGTGGCAAAACGGCAGTGATGACAATTTGTCGGCCCAAATCGTGCGTGTTAATGCCATTGAAGAGCAGCTTCACAGTCCGGTTGAAAAAGAACTCGCCAATTTAACTCTGCCACCGGTGTTACAAGTTCGAGATACCATCGACGATTATGTGATTGAACGACAAATTTACGCCAGTTCACGCAGCCATGTGTACCTTGCCAAGCACCGCTTGTCTGAGCAATTTGCGGCGTTAAAAATTCCCTCCATCGATTTGCGTCATGACAATGATTACTTAGAGCGATTTTTGCTAGAAGAATGGATTGCCAGGCGTATTAATAGCCCTTATGTGCTAAAAGCGTTTCACGGTAGTGCAAACAAAACCAGTGTCTATACTGTGTGTGAGTACTTACAAGGCCAGTCGTTAAGTCAGTGGCTGGTGGACAACCCTAAACCTTCAATTGCGCAAGTCAGAGATATTATTACGCAAGTTGCAGCGGGGTTACGTGCGTTTCATAGACTCGAAATGGTGCATCAAGATTTGCGACCAGAGAACATCATGATTGACCAACAAGGGTCGGTGAAAATCATTGATTTTGGCTCAACCCGAGTCGCAGGGCTGATCGAATACTCACCCGCAATGCAACAAGAAGCCATTCTTGGTACCGCCCTATATACCGCACCTGAATATTTTGTTGGTGAAATTGGGACCAGCGCATCAGATCAGTTTTCATTGGGGGTGTTGGCCTATTACTTGTTAAGCGGGCGATTCCCTTATGGCAACGCGGTGTCTCAGCAGCGTACGTTGTCGCAGCAGCGCAAGCTTAAGTATCAACCGCTCAGCGGTGAAGAGTCGATAATCCCTGTGTGGATTGATATGGCGGTTGAGCGTGCAGTAAAAATTAGTCCTCACAAACGTTACGAAGCCATCTCTGAGTTCATTTTCGATTTACATCAACCCAATAAAACTTATTTAAAACAAACTAAAGCGCCGTTAGTTGAGCGGCATCCAGTGCGTTTTTGGCAAGGCATTAGTGCGTTACTTGCATTGGTTATTTTATTTTTATTGGCCTTTAAACCTTAATATCCTCATGGAGAAATTATGATTTCAAGTAGAGAGCAAGTCACCGAAATGATTGTCGCGGCCAAAGTGCAAAAAGGCATTACGTGGGCGCAGGTTGCTGAGGTCATTGGCCATTCAAAAGAATGGGTTACTGCCGCCTGCTTAGGGCAGATGACATTTGATAAGGCACAAGCAGAAAAAGTCGGAGAGCTGTTTTCGCTGCCGGATGAAGCTGTGGCTTGGTTACAAATAGTGCCTTATAAAGGCTCACTTCCAACGGCTGTGCCCACTGATCCTCTGATTTATCGTTGGTATGAAGTAGTCAATGTGTATGGCACGACAATAAAAGAGTTAATTCATGAAGAATTTGGTGACGGCATCATGAGTGCGATTGATTTCTCGATGGATATTCAGCGCGAAGCTGACCCTAAAGGGGATCGAGTCAATATTGTATTGTCTGGTAAGTTCTTACCGTATAAAACCTATTAGTGCGGGCGATTGGGCCACGGTATGCGCAACAGCATAAAACGCGGCCCTGTTTATCGTATTATTGCCTCAACACGACGTTAGTCGGGGAGGTAGGTCGATTCGCGGATGACAAGCTCAGGATGAAAGTGCACGTGTTGCACGCCCTCTTGGGCATATTTCTCGTTTCTTCCTGATTGGATCATGGTGATCAAAGTATCGGTGGCCCGACGCGCAATTTGATCCGTTGGCTGGGCCGCGGTTGTCAGTTTAGGCCAAGTTTGGCGTGAAAAAGGGCTGTTCTCAAAACCGGCGATGGCAATGTCACGAGGCACGTCTTTACCGTTTAACCGGGCAGCAAATAATGCCCCCGACGCGATTTCGTCGTTACAGGCGAAAATAGCCGTGGGCGGTGCGTCTAGCGACAACAACGCCTTGAGACCTTTTACGCCTGATTCAAAGTCGTATTTTCCGTCTATTTCTAACTCGGTGTCGAGCGAGAGATCGTGTTCTAGCAGGGCTTCGCGATAGCCGAGTAAACGTTCTTCTGTAGAGCGGTGGCCTTTGTCACCAGAGATAAACGCAATGCGTTTATGCCCTTGTTCAATCATGTGTTCAACAATATCTTTCGATGCGTCTCTGTCGTGTATAAATACACAAGGTCGCTGATTTCTTTTTGTTACGCTGCCCGACACAATTCGCACGTATGGCATGTCAATGTCGTCGAGCATGTCCATAAAAGGAGCCATTTCAGACAAGGGTGGAGAGAGCACCAGACCTGCTAGTTGAGAGCGTTTGATCATTTGTGCAATTTCTTCGATCACCGTTGGGCTATTGGCATTACAAGGGTGAATAAGCAGTTCGTACCCTCGTTCGCGGCATTCGTTCAATATGCCGTTCTGCATGTTAATCACATAATAAGCATTCGGGTTGTCGTAAACATAACCGATGGCGTAGGCTTTTGTGCCAGCGAGGTTGCGGGCTGCGGCATTGGGTTGGTAATTTAACTGGGCAATGGCCTGTTTTACCTTTTCAATCGTATCTGGTTTTACCGAGGGTTCGCTGTTGAGCACGCGCGATACGGTTTTAAACGAGACTCCAGCGAGTTTAGCGACATCTTTAATGGTTGTTTTCACACCACACAATCCTGCTTTGGCCAGTTTCCTGGCGGAATTAATCACGTTGAACTTGGCTTATTATCTCAGCTTTTTACGTCGAAAAGATAGTTTTTGTTAGTCGTTGAAATACCGAGTGATCAACCACTTAGCGTGGTTGGATGAGCCTAATTGAACAATTGATGTACTTTGTTGTTAATAAAAGTTTGCATGAAGAATAGACATGTTGTAAAGTTGATTTTAATGACAGCGTTGTCAAAATTATCAAAGGTTGAAAGGCTCGCATTGCAAACTTCTCATAATTTATAAGGTAATAGCGTTTGCTTTACTATAATGACAGCGTTATCAATTATTGAGCGCCCAGCAAGAATAAAAAAGAGAGCGGTGAATGATAAAACTATGTAGTGGAACTAAGCCCATGTTAACGCAGGGAATTCGTAATGTACTCTTGGTCTTGCTGGTTGCAGTGGGCGTGGGTTGCCAGTCTCAGCAAGAGACTTCGCAAGCTGAATTGAAAGAGTTTGCCCGTACACTTGGTGTGAAATATCAAGTGATCGAAAACGGAAGTGCAAACGCGTGCGTGACAGCCGGCATCGAAGCACCCTGCTTTACTTCTCGTATCACTTTAGACTTACCTGAAACCCTACCTGATACAGACTGGGCTATTTATTTTAGTCATATTACTCCACTGCTTGCGCTGACAGAGCACACCTTCACACTCACGCATATTAATGGCGATTTGCACAAGCTAACACCGGCTAAATCCTTGAAGGCGGGTCAGCGAATTACGTTAAATGTACACGGGCGATTTTGGCAAGCCGCGCGGTCTGATGTCATGCCTAACTGGTATGTAGATGCACAAGGATTAAGCCCTGAGTTGTTGCTTGCTACCGTTGATGTAAACGACCCCAATACCGGTGTTAATTATGCAGCCCATGTGGGGAATTATGATCAGCCCAGTCAATATCAACGCTCGCCAGAAGAAGCCATGCCGTTGGCCGATGGCGCGTGGTTCTACACACATTATCAGCAGTTTGAAACGGCGCAAAATGCTTTACTGATGGCGTCAGCCAACCTTCCCCGACGCGTGATTCCGGCAGTAACACAAGTTACCGGTGCATCACCCAATAGCATAGTAGACGTTCGGCACGGTTTAGCGATTCAAGAGGCGGTTCCAGAGTCAATCCGTTCACTTTACGAACTTGTGGGCATACCACTTTCAACCTCGGGTATGCCTGTCGTTTTTCAACACGACGCAACACTTCAGCCAGCGCATTACCAACTCAACATAGATATGGGGCGAGTCGTGATTATCGCCAGTGATCTCGCCGGTCGAGATTACGCGCTACTGACATTGTCGCAGCTCTTTGAAGACACCAATAAACAGCTACCCGTGGTGCAAATAACCGATGGTCCCGCGTATGACTATCGCGGTATGCATATTGATATAGCGAGAAACTTCCCGGGCAAACAGGCCTTGGCCACTCTCATCGACCAAATGTTCCGCGTTAAGCTGAACAAGTTACACTTACACTTGGCAGACGACGAAGCGTGGCGTTTGGCGTTACCTTCAATGAGTTCGCTCACTGAGATTGGCGCGAAACGTTGCCACGATTTAGCCGAAGACACGTGCTTATTGCCGCAATTGGGCAGTGGCCCCTTTGCCGACAGTAAAGCCAATGGTTTTTTGACCGCAGAAGATTACGAGTGGCTACTTAAGTATGCACAGCAACGCCATATTGAGGTGATTCCGTCTTTTGACATGCCGGGTCATTCGCGTGCGGCAATAAAGAGTATTGCCGCAGGGGTTAAGCATGCAATGGAAAGTGAAGTGGTTGCCAATCTAGTCGAGCCGGACGATACCACTCGTTACCATTCTATTCAGTATTATAACGACAATACATTAAACCCTTGCCTTGCTTCGACCTATGCTTTTGTGGAGCAGGTTTTAGCAGATATTAAGCAACTTCACGACGAAGCTGGTGTTCCACTGCATGTTTTTCACATGGGCGCAGATGAAACCGGAGGGGCGTGGCGTCAGTCACCGGCGTGCATGGCAAAGTTCGGTAGAGAGTTAACCGACAATGACGCTCATATTTTACTGGGTGAGTTTGTTGCGAAAGTTAAGCGCATCGCGGGAAAATTTGATTTAGTGCTGGGAGGCTGGAGCGACGGTATGAGTACCTTGCCTGCGGCACAGCGAGATGAAAACACGTTAATTACGTTGTGGCACACATTGGCAAGCGGCGGAGAAAAAGCAGCAGCGACCTGGTTGAACAGCAAAAGCCAATTGGTGTATTCATTCCCTGATGTGCTTTATTTCGATTTCCCTTATGCAAATCACCCGCTTGAGCCGGGTTATTACTGGGCATCTAAAAACACCGATACCTTTAAAGTTTTTCAATTCACCCCTCAGGTTTTACCATTGCATCAATATTTGTGGACAGACCGAATGGGTCAGCCTTTTACCCAACAATGGGTGGCCCCTAAAAGTGAAGCTGTGGGTATTCAAGGGCAAGTGTGGACCGAAGCGATTCGCACGCCAGATACGCTCAACTATATGTTGTACCCAAGAGTATTCGCACTTGGAGAGCGCGCGTGGCACAAGCCCGAATGGTTGGATGACGTAAAACAAGATTCCCTAGACATAAACACAATTAAAACCCTGCAACAACAAGCATATACCGGCTTTGCGAAACAATTGGTTGATTATGCCTTACCATTGTTGGCGAAAGAAAAGGTGAACTTTCGTCTTCCACCGCCGGGGTTACACAATGATCACGGCGTTGTAACGGTAAACAGTTTATATCCAGGTTTAGTGATTGAGTATTCCGACGATGGTAAGCGTTGGACACAAGCCGAATCGGGCCAGTTACTCGAACCACACTATCAGTTTAGAACCCGTTTGGATGGAACGGGCAAAGTCAGCCGAGTACTCACACTGGCTGATATTCAATCTTCTCCCAGTTATTAAACATTGAGGACACCGAGTTTGTATTCACACACCCCTTATTTCGCCGGTGTAGATGGCGGTGGCACAAAGTGTCGTGCTGTTTTGTTTGACCAAGATGGCAATGCATTAGGAGCGGGCTTAGCCGGGCCAGGTAACGTGTCGACAGGCAATCAACGCGCGTTATTAGCGATAGTTGAAGCCGTTTCTCAGGCGATTGAAAATGCGGGCCTCAGTGCATCATTGCCGTTAAAAGACGTGAGCGTTGGTGCCGGTCTAGCCGGTGGTCATTTACCTAGCGCGGTGGCGATATTAAACGATTGGCAGCACCCATTTGGCCAATTCGCGTTTACCTCGGATTTACATGCCGCCATGTTAGGCGCGCATGGCGGCGGCGATGGCGCTGTTTTAGTAGTGGGGACTGGGTCGTGTGCAGCTGCGATCAATCAAGGCCATATTGAACAGTTTGGTGGGCATGGTTTTTTGTTAGGCGATAAAGGGAGTGGCGCTTGGTTAGGACGGCAAGCCGTGAAGTACACATTAGAAGCCTTAGACGGCGTGAAACCAAATACTCCATTGGTAGAAGCGGTATGTAATTATTATCAATGTGATAAGCCCTTAGCGTTAGTTGATGCGCTTATTCAGGCCCCTCCAGCCAAATTTGCAGAGTTTTCTCCACAAATCGTGTCGTTAGCTACGCAAAAAGACAGCGTGGCCTTGGGGATTGTTGAAGAGGGGTCTCAATATCTCTCGCAAATTGCCCAACGAGCACTAGAAAAAACAGCACAACGCTTGGTGTTGGTCGGCGGCGTTGCCGACGTCATCCAGCCCTGGCTCGACAAAGACATTCAGCAAGCCGTTGTGTCTTCACAACACGGCCCTGAATGGGGAGCCGTTTACTTCTATCAACAAACTCAAACCTCGAATTAAAGGACAGATGTATGTCATCCCCCAGTATTATGTCTCAAGAAGCGGCATCTAGCGCATCGGTGATTGAGCAGCAGTTAACCCTTAATCAAGGTGTTTGCGAGCGCATTGCAGCAAGGTTTCAGCAGCAAGCTCCTCGCGCCATTATGATGATTGGTCGTGGTACTTCGGACCACGCCGGTGTGTTTGGTAAATATCTATTTGAGGTAGGGTGCAAAGTGCCTGTATTTGCTGCCGCGCCTTCTGTGGCTGGTGTATTTGATACCACATTACAGTTAGACGGCTGTGTTGTGTTGGCTATATCGCAATCCGGTAAGAGCCCCGATATTCTGCATCAAATGAAGTTGGCAAAAGCAGGGGGAGCATTTTGTTTAGCGTTAGTTAACGATACAGCTTCACCTCTGGCTCAATTGGCCGATGAAGTTGTCCCTTTGTGTGCTGGCCCTGAAAAAGCGGTTGCCGCCACAAAGAGTTATATGTGTACCTTGAGCGCGTTGTGCCAACTAATGGGGTATTGGCAAAAAGACACGCAATTACTCAACGCACTTAAGGCGTTACCCGATGCCTTGCGAACGGTACAAGCCTTGCCTGCCAAACTGACCGCGACAGCGTTAGCCGACGTACAACATTGCGTAGTACTTGGACGCGGTTTTGGTTATGCCATTGCACGTGAAATTGCGCTTAAGTTAAAAGAGGTGTTGGGGGTACATGCTGAGTCGTTTTCCAGCGCTGAGTTTTTGCACGGGCCCGTCACCTTGGTGGAAAAAAAGCTCGCTGTAATTAACGTTTCTATTGCCGATGCGAGTGAAAGCGTGCACAACGAGCAAGTTGCAGACGTTGGCGTACGCGGAGGCCAAGTAATTGATATAACGGTGCCCAGTACCCTGCATCCGCGCTTACACGCGTTAGAAATTATGCAGCGCTTTTACCTCGATATAGAGCAAGTGGCTGTGACGCGCGGATTAAACCCCGATACCCCGCCGGGCCTGAAAAAGGTAACGGAAACACGATGATTATTTGTGATCAAATACTCACCGAAAAGGGGTGGTTACAGCAGCAGGCAATTGAAATAGAAAACGGCCTGATTAGCGCTATTCGGCCCGCACATTCTCACGAATTAGCGCAAAGCTTATCGGGCAGATTGCTTCCGGGTTTGATTGATGTACAGGTTAATGGAGGGGGTGGGGCATTATTCAATGCAACGCCAACAGTAGAAGCCTTGTACACAATGATGAAAGCACATCGACAGTACGGCACCACAGCCATGATGCCGACATTAATCACCGATACCGTCGACGTGATGATTGAGGCGGCCCACGCAATTGAAGACGCTCGCGCCCAAGGTGTTCCTGGGATTGTGGGGGTACATTTTGAAGGGCCTTGGCTCAGTACGGCACGTAAAGGTGTTCATAGCGAGCAATATATTCGTCCCCCCACCGATGAAGAAATCGCAATTTTAACCCGCCCTGCGCTAGGGCAGGTGATGGTTACACTTGCGCCTGAGACGGTAGACGTTTCAACAATTCAGCGTTTAGCTAACGCCGGTATTCATGTTTTCTTAGGTCACTCTAATGCGACAGCAGAGCAAGTTAATAAGGCCTTGGCGGCTGGCGCAAAAGGGTTTACGCATTTGTATAACGCGATGTCACCGTTAACTTCTCGTGCGCCCGGTATGGTCGGCGTGGCAATGGCTGATGAAGCCAGTTACGCCGGGCTAATTGTCGATGGCTATCACGTTGATCCTCAGAGCTGTCGAGTTGCGATTCGAGCGAAAGGACGTGACAAAGTGATGTTGGTTACCGATGCGATGGCAATTGCCGCAACCTCGTTAGATCGCGTGCCTTTTTTCGATACTGAGATCCTGCGACAAGGCAATAAACTCACCACGCCAGACGGGACTTTGGCAGGGTCGTGTTTAACGATGATCGAGGCAGTACAAAATGCCGTGTCGATGTGCCGAGTGAGCCTGGAAGATGCGGTAGAAATGGCGGCGCTTACGCCTGCGAAAATGCTGGGCCTTAACGAGAGTTTGGGTACGATTACAGTAGGAAAAGAAGCGAGTTTTATGTGTGTTGATGAGGCGTTGTCGATCACACATTTATGGCAACGAGGTCAACCTGTGGCACTAGGAGAATAACAATGACAAGTGTGGCAACCACTCAGGAACAATCAAATAGCAGTGTGCTGGTACCGATATTAACCATAGGCTTGCTGTTCTTTTTATTCGGGTTCATCACCTGGTTAAATGGGGCGCTGGTTCCGTTTCTGCAAATCATTTGTGACCTCAACGAAATAGAGGCGCTGTTGGTTGCTTCGTGTTTCTATATTGCTCCAGCGATCATGGCAATACCCATGTCGTGGATACTCGACAAAACCGGATACCAAAAAGGCATGGTGGTTGGTTTATGCATTGTTGCTGTTGGGCTTTTGTTATTTGTGCCTGCGGCGCAATCACGCTTGTTTGGTTTTTTCTTGCTAGCGCAGTTTGTGGTTGGCTCAGGGCTGACTATTTTACAAACCGCCTCTAACCCTTTTATTGTGTTGGTCGGGCCAACCGATTCTGCTGCTGTACGCATTGCCATTATGGGCTTGCTGAACAAAGCGGCAGGGGTACTTGCACCACTGTCTTTTACTCATCTTGTGCTGTCTAACTTCCCAGATGTGAGTAAAGCGAGCGTGGCACTATTGTCAGACGCAGAGCGCGAGACCTTGATCAGTGGCATGTCGAATGAGTTGATCACACCTTACGTAGGAATGGCTGTCGCGATGGTTGTTCTGGCATTTGGATTACTCAAAGCTCCTCTGCCAACTATACAGGCAGAGGCCTCGCCGTCTGATGACAAGCAAACCAGCATTCTCCAGTTCCCTCATCTAGTCTTGGGAGCCATTGCTTTGTTCTTCTATGTGGGAGTTGAAGTGATTGCGGGTGACACCATTGGTTTATACGGGTCTAAGTTGGGGTTAAGTAATGTCACGTCTCTCACGGCGTACACGATGAGTGCAATGGTATTGGGCTATGTACTAGGGCTTGTTTTGATCCCTCGTTGGATAAACCAAGCACAAGCCTTGGCGGGGTCGGCGATACTCGGAGTAACGTTAACTCTGTGTTTGGTCTTTAGCAGTGACACCAGTGAGGTGATTAGCACACTACTTTGGGGCTGGAGTGGAGTCGCAACACTACCTGATTCTGTCACGCTTATTGCGTTACTTGGTTTAGCCAATGCGCTGTGTTGGCCTGCCATTTGGCCACTGGCGTTAGCTGATTTAGGTCGGTTCACGCCAAGAGGATCTGCGCTGCTAATTATGGGGATCGCAGGTGGAGCAATATTCCCGCTTATTTATGGGGCACTGGCTGAACACTATGATAGCAAGCAAGCGTACGCCTTGATGCTGGTGGGTTATATTCTGATTGGGTGGTATGCGCTCATTGGGCACAAAAAGCGTACTTGGTAGTATTCGCATATCGAGAAAGCCGCTTGTAACAGCGGCTTTCTTAACAGTGGACTAGTTTTGCGTTTGCATGTCGCTGTGGTTAACGTCGACGGGTTCGGGTTCGGGTTCGCTTTCGGCTTGTTGCTGTTTTTTGGCGGTCAGCATATAGCGTTCTGGTCGATGATTAAGCGAAATGACCATGTTCAAACAAAACGCCGCTAAAATAGAAATAAGCACCAAATGCCACTCAATAAAGGCAAATGCTGAGCTGAGTATCACGGTATCAACAGCAAGTTGGAATGTACCGGCTCTAATGCCAAAACGCGATTGTAAGTAAAAGGCTAAAATGCCCAAACCACCTAAGCTTGATGTATGGCGGAACATGATCAACATACCCACGCCAATTAAAATACCGCCAAAAACGGCTGCAAAAAATGGGTTAATGTGGCTGATATCGACAAAGCGAGGCACTTGCTCTGTAAGCACTGACACTGTGGTAACAGAGATAAAGCTATTGAGCGTAAAGCGAGGGCCAATTTGTGTCCACGCTAGAATATAAAAAGGCGCATTGATTAAGAAAAAGTTGATGCCAAAGTCTAAACCAAACGCATAGTTCCCCAACAAAGCCAATCCGGCTACGCCACCGACCATCAAGTCTTGCGATTGAAACAAAAATACACCGAACGCAACAAACAAACCTGCGCTGACAAGGGCGAAGAGATCTTCGATAACACTGTGTTTTGCTTTTTGCATGTTTAAGAAATACGGGTTGCTGAAGACCCGCGTATTATACGCACTGACAAATTAGCGAATAGGTGGTGGTTAAATACTGAGCAGCTGTGTTTTAGCTAAGCTGGTAGCAGGAGTTTACGCCTTGTTGGTGAGGTGTGTTTTTGGTGTATTTATTATGTTAAAAGTGATGGCTTTTAATACATTTCACCCCGTCTTTTTCGCAAATACGGGGTTATCGCTTAGTTGGCAGGAACATGCCCGCTTAAGAAAAATACGCCTACGCCCAAGGTAAAAAGGTACATTCCCCAGATACTGTGCTCTAAAACAACAATTAAGGTTGACCGCGTTTGAATGTATCTATATCCAAACAGTAGTCCTCCTACTAGGCTCACCACAACAGCAATCCAGTTGCCATAAATTGCATGGGCAAGGGCAAAACTGGCAGCACTTAACCCTAGGCGGTAATGTTTACCCGGTATAATTTGTTTGTAGCGATGGAAAAAATAAGTACGAAAAATTAGCTCTTGAGGCAGTACAGAGATAATAGGGTAAATTAACAAAGTGACCAGCCAGAGCTCGGTATTGTGACTGGGCAGCATAAACCACAGGTCGCGCCTGAGATAAAAAAACAAGACAGAAATAAACAGTGCGGCAGGTAAAAACCATAAAAAACACGCTTTGAGATGAGCTGAAAACGCTTGGGTATGCCAAAGCCTAAATCGTTTGAAACTTGGGTCTTGCAGTAACAAATACAAACAAACCCCGCCCCAGAATACCAACAAGGGCATTAACCAGGTTTCAGGATCATCGATAACAAAAACGGTAATGACGGGCATCACCGCAAATAGGGTGACAAGTTCCAGCCATCGAAAAACAGCGTGATTGACCGGCAAAGTGCAACTCCAAACCAACCCTTCTTCGCGCGAAGCCGACACGTAAGCGATAAATAGGGCGACAAATCGAAAGACAGAATATGTGATTAATAATAGCACAGTTCATAAAATCGTCATCGAATTGTCATGTTAATGTGATGGCTTATCGGTCGACTTTCGTTAAGTCAGCGGCTGAAATGGGGCGGCTAAGGAAATAGCCTTGAATATGTTGGCAGCCCAATGTTTGCAGCATAGAAAGCTGTTCTTGGTTTTCTACTCCTTCTGCCACGACTTCAAGCGACAAATATCTCGCGAGGTCTAAAATGGCAACCACTAAGTTTTTGTCGATTTCGGATTGCATCAGCCGGTCTATAAAAACACGGTCAATTTTCAATCGTGTGATGGGGAGTTCGCGTAAGCGATTAAGGCTAGAATAACCCGTGCCAAAATCGTCAATGGCGACTTTGATGCCTTGTTTTCTCAACTGCTTCAATACACTGCACGGTTGGTATTTTTCGTTAGCAAGTGCAGATTCGGTAATTTCCAATTCGAGCCGAGAAGACGGGATTTGAGAGCCTGCTAACAAGGCCTCAATTTGCGCGGCAAACTGGGCGTGACCAAATTGACGAGGAGAAATATTCACCGACAGCAGTTGGCCCGGTTTGAGAAACGACTCACTCTCTTTGAGCGCGGTACTCAATACCCATTCACCAATGGCATTAATTTGTCCGGATTCTTCTGCAACGGAAATAAACTCCGCAGGGGAAATGTATTTGCCATCTTTTTGCCATCGAATTAGTGCTTCATAGCCGGTTACCGACGTGGACTTTGCATCGTATTGCGGTTGATACACCAACGAAAACTCTCCATTAGTGCGAGCGTTTTTAATGGCTAACTCAAAGTGATAGCGTTCAGTGAGCGCCGCGCCCATATCTGGCGTGTAGAAATGATATTGACCTTTGCCGTTTTCTTTCGACCGGTACATCGCAGTGTCGGCCGCTTTGAGCAAATCGTCTGGCGATTTTCCATCTCTGGGGTAAATGGCAATACCAACACTTAAATTAACAAAAATCTCGTGCTGATTTATTGAGTGTGGGGCATGTTGCGTTGCCATAATCCGCGTTAAAATTGGCACCAGTTGAGCCGAGTCTTTGTCTATCTGAAGCAGTACCACAAATTCATCACCGCCTAAGCGCCCAACAGTGTCGCCTCGTCGAACAACCGAGTTAATTCTGTCGCCAACACTGCGGATAAGTGCGTCGCCCTGATGATGACCATAGGTGTCGTTGACCATTTTAAAATTGTCAAAATCGATAAACATCACTGCGATTTGTTTATCGAGGCGATCGGCGCGGGCAATTTTTCGTTCGAGTTTCTCTAAAGCTAACGCCCGGTTGGGAAGCTGGGTAATACCGTCAATATATGCGTGGGAGGCGAGTTCAGCGTTGAGCTGCTGTATATCCTTTACGCGTCGCCAAGCGTAAGCAACACTCGCTAATACAAACCAAAGTAAAGCGATGATGAGTTCGTCTAGCTCCCATAGCTCTGCTTTTTGACTCCAGTGAAATAATCGTTCAGAAAAATCGAGGTCGAGAATAGCGCCCAACAGTGTCATGCCGACTACGAAACTAATCGCGATCAATAAATCGCTTTTTGCACGTGAGCGCAAAGCCATTGATAGTCGGGTTTCAATAAATTGGCGTCGATACTTCGTCATGATTACCGTACTGGGGGCGTAAAGCGTTTTCTTTACTCGGCCTCAATCAAATTAATACATTTGGCTAGCATTTCAGCTTAGCAGTTATTTGTTTGATTTTAATTCAAGTTAAGCGGATATGACAGGTGAAAGGCGGTTTATGCTAGGCAGGTTTGTCAAGACGGTGGGGCGGTGCAGAATACCAGCCGACAGTATTCTGCACTGTGTTTCGTTATAGTGTAGATTGCGCTTGTGTTTCTGAAGGGCGTTTGAACAACTGGCGCAAGATTTGTTGAATTCTTGCTCCGGGGGTTAACACAACTACATTGCCGAACATGACTAACGCAAAACCTAGCACCGTATTGTCGTGCCATACAAAATCTTCAAAGAAGGTACTCAGTAACACAGCAACAACGGGAAACAGCACATTGGCATAACTGGTTTTTTCTGCGCCAATTCGGTTAAACAGGGCAAAATAACACGCAAAAGCAATCACGGTTCCCGCCACCGCTAAATGTAGCAACGACAAAACATAGGGCATGCTGGTGTCAAACGACCAAGTAGCGCCACTGATTAAGGCGTACCCGGCGAGTAAAATCATGCCGTAGGTCATACCCCAACTGTTACTCGAAAATAAACTGATTTTTCGACGCCCATTTCTTATTGACGCCATGTTGCCCAACGACGCAATAAAGGTTCCCGTCAGCGCCAAACCTAGTCCAACCATAGCGTCAGAATTGAAGTCGAGATCTTTTACATCGTGCCAAAACAGTGTAACGATACCTGTAATACCCAGCCCTGCCCCGAGGTAAATTCTCGGCATTATCAGCTGTTTGAAAAACAGACGTGCATTCACAATGTTCATTAACATTAAGGTGGAGAAAGCAATACATGCCATTGCTGACGTTAAATAGTGTTGAGACCAGTACAACAACAAGTAATTTAAGCTAAATATACATACGCCTTGTAACAGGAAAAACGCGTGATCTTTTACCGCAAACTTCACTTTTGCACCTTTTGCCAAACACAATACCCACATGAGTACCGCCGCAATAGCGAAGCGATAAAAAATTGATATTTGTGGTTCGACACTACCAAGTTGATATTCAATGGCGAGCCAGGTTGAGCCCCAAATCAACACGGTAAGTACATATAAAAATCCAGTTTGCATGTTTGCTCCCAAGTGTGACGTTATCTCGATGAGACAGATTTGGAGAATAACTCGCTAAGTGTATATAAAACATATACAGTTATTTAAAAATAATACCTATACAGATTGGTGGGGAAATGTCGCTAAAAGCAAAACAGTTTTTGTATCGCCAAGTGATCGAAATGGTCCATCAGATGCGTGACCAAGGCATTGTGAGAGCGGGTGACAAACTGCCATCGTTGCGACAACTCGCCACGCAATTAAACGTAAGTGTGCCTACGGTTAAACAAGGTTACATGGAATTGGAGCGCCAAGGCGTTATTGAAGCACGCGAAAAATCCGGCTATTACCTCAAGGCCAGATCACATGGCCAGAATAAATTACAACGCCCACGAATTGCGTCTAAACCCACTGTGGTGTCACGACAAGATCTGATTGAGCAGGTGTATCAAGGCATTCATCAACCCAGTAATTTGGCCTTGGGCGTAGCTAACCCTACCGCCGCTATTCCTACGCATAAAACGTTGGGTCGCATAACCAAGCGTATTATGAGTCATGGTTCAACAGAGCCATTCACTTATGGCCCTGTTAAAGGGTATTTGGCTTTACGGGTGCAAATAGCACAGCGTTACCTCTCGTTGGGCATGCATGTGAATCCTGACGACATAGTGATTACCAACGGTGCACAAGAAGCATTGAGTTTGGCCTTGAGTACGGTTGCTGCTCCCGGCGATGTGGTGATCGTTGAATCTCCAGGGTACTTCGGCATTTTAGAAACCATCGAAAGTTTGGGTATGTTGGCACTAGAGCTGCCCATGTGTGCTGAAGATGGGTTATTGGTTAAAGACATTCAACGGGCGCTGAATAAACATCCGGTTAAAGCCATTGTGATGTCGAGTACAGTGTCGAACCCCATTGGTAGTTGTATTCCTGAGTCGAGCAAAGCTGAAATTGTTGGAATCGCTGAAAGTGCCGGAGTACCTATTATCGAAGATGATGTGTATGGTGATTTGTATTTTGGCGCAGAACGAGGAAAGCCCTTGCAGCATTTCAGCCAACAAGGGGGCGTATTAACATGCAGTTCATTCTCAAAAACCGCAGCGCCGAGTTTGCGGGTGGGGTGGCTGTACGCGCCAAATTTCACATCAAGGGTTCAGCAGTTGAAACGCGCCTACTCACAATCTTCATCCATGATTGGACAATCGGTGGTGTCTGAATTTTTACGCGGCGGTGATTACGACCGCTATTTACGGCAATTAAGGCAAGTTCTACAAACGAATAAAGAACGTATGATCAGCCAGTTGCAGCGCACCTTGGGAGATGAAGTGCGGATATCTGACCCGCAAGGTGGTTGCGTATTGTGGTTAGAGTTTCCAAAGCACATTGACTGCAGCAGACTATTTCAACTTGCTCTAGCGCAGCAAGTGTCGGTTACACCGGGCGTGTTGTTTTCTCCTACCGACAGGTTTCGCCATTGTTTGCGTTTGAGTTTTGGGCAGCGTTGGGACGAAACTGTGGAGAAAGGGTTAGATATTATCGCCATGTTATATCATACGCTTAAAGCGGGTTAGCCGATTTATCCGACGTTTATCGAATTGTACTTTACCCCAATTAACGGCCATTGAATGATGGTTCATTCGGGCCGCAATACTAGTGCGGCTTAAATCATAATAACAACGAACAACAAGGAGTTATTCTACATGCTTTCTTTTCGTCCCATGCGCGCTTTAAGTGTTTGCGTCGCGCTTTCCTTCAGCTTAGCCGCGAATGCTGGCGCACTCATTGCGCAACAACAAGCCACCTTAGACAAGCTAAAAGCGCAAGCCTTATCTTCTTCGCTTTCCTATGATGTGATCGAATCACTCACCACTGAGGTGGGCGCGCGCATGGTCGGCACACCGGCAAGTCAGCAGTCGGTGCAATGGGCTGTGGCTAAAATGAAAGCGTTGGGTTTCGACAAAGTGTGGGTGGAAGAGTCGCAAGCGACCAACTGGCAACGAGGTGACATGTCTGCAGCGATTAGCGCGCCTTTTCAGCATGATATCGTGGCCCTAGCACTGGGCAACAGTGTTGGGACTGATGGTAAGCCTTTGTCTGCAGAAGTGGTCGAGTTTAAAGATTTAGCCGCGCTAAAAGCGGCGCCAGCGGGAAGTTTAACCGGCAAAATTGCATTTATCTCCTATCGTATGGAGCGTCATATTGACGGTGCAGGCTATGGTCCAGCCGTGGGCGCGCGGGTGGTTGGCGCGTCTATTGCCGCTGAAAAAGGCGCAGTAGCTTACATCATGCGCTCAGTTGGCACAGATACCAACCGATTTGCTCATACCGGAGTGTCACGTTACACCGACGGCGTTAAGAAGATCCCTGCGGTAGCCATTTCTAATCCAGATGCTGATTTACTGGTAAACACGCTCAAACGTGACAAGCCGGTGACGTTTACACTAAACATGAGTGCGAGTGGCCCAACAGGTGAAACCACCACCATCGCTAATGTGATTGGCGAGATTACTGGCAGTGAGTCGCCAGAAAAAGTGGTGACACTCGGCGCTCACCTAGACAGCTGGGACGTAGGCACCGGCGCGATAGATGACGGTATTGGTGTGGGTATTACGTTAGCCGCAGCGCATTTTATTGGCCAACTGAAGGAAGCGCCTAAACGTACTGTGCGTGTTATTTTGTTTGGAGCAGAAGAAGTGGGCTTATTTGGTGCGAAAGACTATGTCGAAAAGCACAAGGCTGAAATGGACAATCATGTCATTGGCGCAGAGTGGGACTTTGGTAATGGAGATATTTACCGACTAGAACCCGGTGTTGGGCCGTCTTCGCTCAATGCGATTAGAGAATTGGCAGAGTATCTCGCACCAATGAATGTGGCTCTGGCGCCGACCAATACTGCGAAAGGCCAATCAGATATGAGCGCCCTTGGTGAAGTAGGTCAGCCCGCAGTGAATTTTGACCCTGACGGTAATGATTACTTTGATTATCACCACACTGAAAATGATACATTGGATAAAGTGAATCAAGCGGCGTTGAAGAAAAACACCGCAATTTATGCAATTTTCGCTTATTTCGCAGCGCAATCTGACGTAGATTTTCGTCAGTAAATACTGTTGTTAAAAGCAGGCTTAGCCTGCTTTTAACCTTGTACGGCCGAGTTTAGTTGATTTGTTTTTCCCGACTCTGCTGACGTAACCTAGCCATAAATAACGACTCATCTGGCACGCTTATTTGTGTCAGGGCTTGCGCCACATGATCAGACAAAAATTGTTCGGGAAAAGTGGCTCTAAATTTCACAAACTTGTCTTTGTACGCAAACAAAAATACTGAGGTGAATACTTCTTCCTGCAACTCATTTTTATAGCTGCCTGAAAAGTAAAGCCCGTCAATTTGCGCTCCTTCCACGCTTTGTTGCATGGTTTTCACGTCGGTAAACGTTAAGTCTGTCCAGGCTTGCTCTCGTATCACTAACTCAATCTCTTTGCGAATATTGGCCGACTCTTCAGCCAGTGCCGTTTGGTGATCAGCAAAATCAATTTTTCTGATCGGATACACAAACAAGTCGATTTTATCATTGAGGTAATCGGGGTTCATGTAAGTGATCATGGTTCCGAAGAAAGGATCGCGAAAGGTATATTGCTCAACGCGTTGAAAATCGGCGATGGTTACAGGTACATTCAGGCTTGCCGTGTAGTCGCTAGACTGAAGAACTTGAGCGAGGTATTCACTAGAAAAAAGGTTGTCTTTTTGCGCATCAGCGATGAAATGTGAGGCCAGATTTTGAGAGAAACGCTTGTCAGCTTCATCGAGCTGAGTAAACAATGAGGTTTTAGACACATAAGGCAATTGGTAGTCATATTGCTTTATTTTGACATTGCGCCAATACACAGACACTTCGGCTCGCACTTCTTGCTCTGATGTCATGGGGATCAAAAACAACGACGCACTCGACAACGCAATATTAGATAATTCAGCAGCCTTTTCCGAATGCAAATTAACAGTGGAGAATGCGACTTTGTATTCGGCTTCTTTGTCGGCAAACATCACGTCTTGAAACATTTTTGAGTCTGCCAAGCTTTGATAGTAATACTGAGGCTCGACAACATTGACATGGCAATATTGAAATGCCGACTCATCGTTGAAGCTTTTACATGCTTTGCTTAACTCTTCGCTTGGCGAATCATAAAAAACGGCCAATGGGGGCAAGGTGTTTTCGTTATTTTTATCGTATTGCGCATCCACCATTTTATCCGTGCTTGCACAACCCGAAGCTAAAACAAGTACGCCCGTAATGGCGAACCAATGGCGTAAAAGGTTATGTCGTAAATCCATACACATATTGTACTGCGTGACTAGAGTATGCTTAATAGTGGCTTATGTATGGATAAAATAAAAGGGCCGATTGGGTTTAATAGCGCGATTTTTCTAACGGGTTCTGTTGGTAGGAGAATATTACGCGCATTTATAATAAATTTATAGTTTTATATATTTGTGTTGGTTTTTTCAGTGTGGCAATTAAAATTTATTATTGTGTCGATTAAAAATAAATAAAAACAGTGATTTAAATATGTTGTTTTTATGCTTTTTGTGTCGCATTTTTTTACACATGGCGGTGAGTTTAGTTGATTAAATGGTGTGTTGCTTGGCTTTGCGGTTTTGGCTTGCGTTTTGCATTTCTACGGTGAGGCTTGGTAGCAGTCTTCGCTACCTATCATTTCTAGGAAAAACCATGTTGAAATTGTTGAAACAAAAAGTACTTATTGCGATAGGTGCGTTTTTGTTATTTTTACCATTGAGCGGAGCAAAAGCGGCGGTTATTGAGCTGGCTTTGGTCATAGACGGCTCAACGGCGTTAGGCTCGTCTAACTTCGCATTGCAGCGCGATGCCTATGCGTCAATTTTTTCAGATGATTTTTACACCAACTATGTATCTTCAGCTGACACCTTGTATGTGTCGGTTTACCAGTTTTCAAATCAGGTGTCTGAGGTTGCTACCAGTGTACTCATTGATTCTGATACTGCTGCGGAAGGTTTAGCGGCGACAATCGCTGCTATGACTTATCTGACCGGTGGATCTACACGTGTTGGTAACGCTGTAAACTACGCTGTGGAAGATTTGATCACCAACAGCATTACAAGTGATCGCATGGTGATTGATGTGTCAATTGGCACCACGCCTTACTACAATGCATCGGCTATTTCTGCCGCGAGTAATGCTGTAGACGAGGGCGTAACAGTTAATGCGATTGGTGTAGGAACTGCTGTAAGCGAAACTTTCTTGCAGAATTTCACAACAGCGGGAAATGGGTTTTATATGACAGCAGCAAACTTTCAAACTTTTGAAGATGCTTTGTCACAAAAACTCTACAAAGAGGTGTATTTACCTTCTGTAAATGCGCCAACTAGTATGTATGGTTTGTTTATACTTGCTGCCTTTGGTTTTATGGGGCGTCGTATAGCTCGCTAAGCAATACATTGCGAATTCATTAGAGCGCCGTTAGTTTTCACTAACGGCGTTTTTGTATGCCGTGTTCAGTGTTTAATGAAGTGGCTAAGTGCGATATCAGCGCGGTATGTAATCGTTTTGTGTACGTCTCTTTTATAATCACTCTCGCGAGTAATAGGCCAACAGCGCCTGCGGGTATCAATACGTAAGCCGCAGTGCCAATTAACCATGCGGCGAGGCTCACACAGATAGCAATCATCACTATGGGAGTAAATGTATGTACTAAGGACATAGGGTTAAAAAAGCCGCCTTGGTACACTTGCTCATGGGCTTGCTCTAGTAAAACAAACTGCTGTTCTCTCGGCAGCTCGTTAATCTCTTTAAAACCGTCAATATATTCTTTGAATTGCATATGCGATTGTTATCCATCACTGTTTGCGCTGGTTTCTGCGCTTTTATCCAGCCTTGCGGCCACTATAGCGATACAGGTAAAAATAACCCCGTCTGGGCGATCATCATGCACGGTAATTTGTGCTTTATCTCGCAAGCTAAAAACCTTGTCTGCGATCGCAGCTATTTGCTGTCCCTGATGAGAAATGTCAAATTTTAGGTCCCAAAGATTACCTTTAATTTCAGCGCCGTCATAAGGGCCGTCAATTACATGGTATTTGCGTGTCCACGACCAGATTTTCCGTTTCAACGTAAAGCTGCCAATGTGTCCGGTGATTAGCCAAGTGGGTGACCATGAAAAGAGTTTCTTTTCGATATGTGCAACCTGTTGCTCTCCTTGGAACAACCCCCATTTAGTGCGGAAAAACGTCCATTCTCCACGGGCCGTAAACAGGGGGGAGTCTTGCTCATCAGTGATGTTCATTTGGCCTTTTAGGCTCAGTATTTTATTTGCAATATTCAGGGTGGTACTCATAACCGCTTCCTTTATGTGAGTACGTAGTTACTTAGGCATTAGGAGATACTGGCTCCCACAATTCAATGGGGGTACCTTCTGGGTCATATAAGCGCGCAAAACGACCATTGGGATAAACTTCGTCATTCACCTCAACATCAATGCCGGCATCACGCAGCTGACCGACCATGGCATCTAAGTTTGATACCGTGAAGTTAATCATCCATTGTTTACTGGCATCACCAAAATAGTCGGTGTCTGCTGAGAAGGGAGCAAATACGGTGTCGCCGCCCACTTGTTGCCATGGTTGGGCTTCATAAGTTGTGGGTACTTGAGTAACACCTAAGTGTGTTTCATACCATTCAGCTAACGCTTTGGGGTCGGCTGCACGAAAAAAGACACCGCCAATACCTGTTACTTTTTCCATGCCCCTTTCCTTATATGCTCGGCGTTGTTAAACCGTGTTTGTAAATGACCGGCAACTTCATTATGTTGAGTGCTGGCGTGGCGTGCAAATTACCGCACTGGCGCCCGTTGCTAACACTACTATGGATCATGACGTGATAAAAATAAAACCCCTTTTTGTAACAATCTTATTCGTATTTTTCTGCTTACCTACCTACGCAACATCTGATTTTCGTTCGGTGTCTGTAGCGGGAGCCAGCGTAAGACAGCAGCCAATTATGATCCAAGGCCCTATGCCAATTGAGGCCGAGTATTTTGCTGGCCTTTTGACAGACGTGCGATTGGAAGTGTCGGGCAAAACCAAATTTTATGTGGGTACGTTAGACGGCTATCCTGTTGTGGTTGCGCAAACAGGTAAAGGGTTAGAAAACACCGCTGCGGCCACGGCAATCGGTATAGAAAAATACCATCCGCGTTTGATTATCAATCAAGGCACGTCTGGTGGGCATGATCCGTCACTAAACGTTGGTGATATAGTACTAGGTGAGCGTTCTGCCAACATCGGTAATTTTAAAACCCCTAAATTACCTGCTGGTGCGGGTTCACAACCATTAAACTGGAAACCTATGGATTTGTTGGCATCACAAGGTAGCGCAGGCGAAGGGAAGTCGGCGGCCGATTCTGAGCAAATCCGCTTTTATTTGGGTGATACAAACGCCATGGATATCGCGCTATCGTTGGCGGAATCGTATAGCCATGGAAAAGTGGTGAAAGGCACAATCGGTAGCGGCAATTTCTGGAATAATGAATTGGACCGTATTGCGTGGCTACACAAAAACTTTGGTACCAGTGTGGAGGAAATGGAAACCGCATCTGCCGCTCAAATTGCCTTTAACTATGGTGTACCGTTTTTGGGTATTCGCGTGTTGTCGAACAACATAACCAATGGTGGTCATTACAATCCTCAAACCGCTGAATACTGCCAGGAATATGTGAAAAGCTTCGTTAAAGCGTATATCAAACAACGACACTAAACATAAGAACTGGCGACTGGGCCAGTTGTCTAGCGGGCCTCGGCTTCGTAGCCTAATACGTATGAACTATTGACTACGTAATTACTGTGAAGTCGCCCTTTATCAACCATGTGCATGATTTCATGCTGTTCAGACGTTACTCCAAACGCACGATTAAGGCCTACTTAATCTGGATTGCTGACTATGTGCGTTTTCATCAATACCAACACCCTAAATCAATGGGAGATCATGAGGTTGAGACCTACCTTACTCATTTAGCGGTAAAGCGAAATCTATCAGCAAGTACACAGGCTAGCGCACTAAATGCATTGGTTTTTTTGTACGAGAAATACTTCAATACACCCATTAACAAAGAGCTGGGTTTTGTTCGTAGCCACCGCGATAAAAAGCTGCCAGTCGTGTTGACGTTTGAAGAAGCAAACCGACTCTTGGCTCATGTTGCACCGGCGCAGTTTTTACCCGTTGCGCTGCTGTATGGTAGCGGATTGCGTTTAATGGAATGCGTACGCTTGCGTGTGAAAGACATCGATTTTGATTTTCGCTGTGTACGTGTATGGAACGGTAAAGGAGGCAAACACCGTGTCACAACAGTGTCTGATTCTTTGCTGCCAGCGTTGAAAACCCAGGTTGAGAAAGTAAGCCAAGTACTGAGACAAGATCAGCAGGTAACGGAATATGAGGGGGTATGGATGCCCCATCAATTAGCGAAGAAGTTTCCAACAGAATCAAAATCATTGGGCTGGCAGTATTTATTCCCAGCCAAAAAGCTGAGTATTGACCCAGAGTCAGGTTGTTGTCGACGCCACCATATTGATGAAAAACAACTTCAACGAGCCATTCGGCAAGCGACCACCGCTGCAGGTATCGACAACAAACATGTTACCCCCCATACATTACGCCACTCCTTCGCTACCCACTTGTTACTGCGCGGGGCAGATATTCGCACAGTGCAAGATCAACTCGGCCATACGGATGTGAAAACCACGCAAATATACACTCATGTACTCCAACGAGGTGGTAACAGTGTAATTAGCCCGCTGGTGGATGTTACTTTACCTAAATAATCAACATTAGATAATAGTGCGGCTTACCAGAATAGTTAGCCGCATCAGTGTGTTAATTACAATTGTGGAATTGTAAGCACAGATTGCTCGCTGCTGCTGTATTCGATATCAACTGCGAAAACACCATCAGGTTTGGCGTAAAGCAAGTCTTTGGTGTCGATAACGAGTGTTAATTTGTGCCCCGCGGGTACATTGTATGCGGTGGTCGAGAGTGGCAACTCTATTCTCACGGGTACACCAGGTACTGCATCATGTAAGGTGACAGGTTTATGTGTAATAAGGTTGTCTAACCCCCATGGGTTTTGGTCATAGAGGTATGCGACAAGTTGAACGGTTTCACTTTTGGGGGCAAGCATGATGCTTAAATGTGGCGTACCGCGAATTTCCATGGTGTCATCTAAGCTTGGCGTTTCAAATAAAATGCTATTGGGGCGACTTAAAAGAAATAGATCTGTACTTACAGGAACACTGGCTTGTTCAAAAATTTGCGACGCGATTGGAATTTGGGTACTGGCAACGGTGTCGACCAATGAATTAACCGTATTGTCGCTCGTATACCAACGTTGATAGGGCGTTGTAGTCAAATCACCGTTACTGAAAACTCCACGAGGTTGCAAATAATAGGTTGAGTCGGTTGCTTCAGGAACCGGAAAGTCGTCGAATTGTTCATATCCAGATGTCAGTTTTACCTTCATATTGACAGGCTTTTGCCCTTCCATTGCATCTAGCTCACCTTTTAAATGTTGCGCAAACCATCGATGCAAGTTATTGAACACATGAATATTACCGTCACCGAGCAAACCGCCAATCTCGGTCCCTGCATGGGTACCTGGTTGCAGGTCAATGTGCTTCGGAACAGTGAGTGCGCTGAATAGTTCAACGACACTGTTTGGTTGAAACAGATTGTCGCCCCAGTTTTGAGCAATATACACAGCAGTGCCGTTTGCGTTAATGGTGTCGACCACTGAAAGCGGAGAACGAGGCTCGGTAAAAGCATAGATATCCGCTAAATTTTCACGGTTGAGCACATATTGCCATGTTTGTTCAATTTCAGGATCTGGGTTACCGGTAAGAACAGAAGTTAACGTTAGTAGTTCTCCCCAGATAAGACGCGGTGTGTCTTGTCCGTATAGTGATTCGAGTAGGCTTCCCCACGTACTCATGGCTCCGACTGCTTTAATGCGAGGGTCATGGGCAGCTCCTAAAAGACTGATCCCAGAACCGTAGGATATACCGGCAACGCCTATTGCATCTTCATTGATGTCGTAGTGTGCAATTAAGAAGTCGATCACATTGCTTAGGTCTGCCATATCTAAAGGCCCAGCAGTGTTGATCACGCCCCCCGATGTGCCAAACCCTCGTGTTGAGTAACTGAGTACAACATATCCCTCTTCGGCAAAGCGTGCAGCTTCAGAGAGATATTCATATTCGTTTAGTGCCCAACTATTGATAAATATCACAACGGGGTAATTACCTGTACCAAAGGTGGGGACAAAAACATTCGCCGCGAGTGTTACCCCGTCATCTGCAACGATAATAATGTCATCATCTGTGGTATACAGGTCAGATTCAGGAAATACCCCAATATTGAGCACGCCAGCCAATAAACTCACGATGTTTTCAAATAGGGTGTTTGCGTGTGGTTTCACACTCACTAAAGATAGAGTAATGGCAATAGCCAGTAGTATTTTTTTCATTTGTTGTCCCTCGCTTTGTATGAGATACCGAAACACTTCCAATCGGCATAGTGCTGAGCTTGTTTTTAACAAAATTCAAACAAGTGTTTAACAATAATAATCAAATGAAATTAAAATTCATTATTTTCATTGATAAGGGAGGGATGTGTTGTGAATTTGTCGCTAAAATCAGTAAATATGTTTAGAGGTTGACCACTTGCTTGTACTGGATGTTCTACCCCATGTGAGTTTGCAAAATGAACGATAACATGCTGCTTTTTATCTCTTTTATGGTTTTTTTGATGACACTTTTTGCAACTGAATTACATGAGAGTGAAACGTGTTAGCTATCACTAGTATGAATGATAAAAATAGAGATGTGCTATCTGAAATTGCCGACAAAGAGTGATGAGAAAAGGCCGTGAGTAACTAATGATACTTGTGACCGTGTTGAAAGTTTTAGCCTGATTTTATAAAAAACCGTGTGATAACAAAGGGTAGTAAAAACGGGGCTTTATACTTATACTGGGTCTATTGTCAATTGCCTCTAGCGCAGTTGGCGTGCGGGCTTCAGGCCTTATAAGTTGCCTGCCAAATACCTGCACCCAAATATTCCACTAACAACAATTTAGACAGTTGAGAACGTTACATGGTGATGCGATCGGAAAAGGCTGCGAAAACTGCAATTATAACTGGAGCCACAGGTCAAGATGGCGCTTACCTTGCCAAGCTTTTATTGGGTAAAGGGTACAATGTGATAGCAACGTATCGCCGCACGAGTTCAGTCAATTTTTGGCGAATGGAAGAGCTGGGCATTACTGATCATGAGCGATTACATCTGGCCGAATACGATCTAACCGACCCCGGCGCAAATTTCAGGTTGCTCAGTCAAAATAACATTGACGAAATATATAACCTTGCTGCACAGAGCTATGTTGGTGTGTCATTTGATCAGCCTCATACCACAGCCCAAGCTACTGGGTTTGGGCCTGTGAATATCTTGGAGTGTATTCGTCAGATAAACCCGGAAATTCGTTTTTACCAAGCGTCGACATCTGAAATGTTCGGAAAGGTTGTGGAAGTCCCTCAAAATGAAAACACTCCTTTTTATCCCCGAAGTCCTTATGGCGCAGCAAAACTCTACGCGCATTGGATGACGGTTAATTATCGAGAAGCGTTTAATATTTTTGCGACGTCAGGGATTTTATTCAATCATGAAAGCCCTCTAAGGGGTCAGGAGTTTGTGACGCGAAAAATCAGTGCAAGTATCGCGCGCATCCAAGCTGGTCAGCAGGACATATTGAAACTCGGTAACCTTGATGCAAAAAGGGATTGGGGTTATGCCGAGGATTATGTTGAAGGGATGTGGCGTATTTTACAGCACGACACCCCTGATACATGGGTGTTATCTACCGGACGCGCAATTTCTGTACGCGACTTTACTCAGTTGGCCTTCGAAGCTGCTGGAGTCACGTTAGCCTGGAGTGGCCAAGGAAAACAAGAACAAGGGCATTGCGTTAAAACAGGTCGATTACTGGTAAGTGTTGATCCTGACTATTATCGCCCTGCAGAGGTTGATTCTTTATTAGGTGATGCTAGCGCCGCGAGAACACAACTCGGATGGGAGCCGAAGGTTCAGGTTGAAGAGTTAGTACGCATGATGGTTGAGGCTGATATTGCTCGCTTGAAGGTTGGGAGATTAAACTAACATGCGAGTTCTGGTGACTGGTTTAAGCGGGTTTACAGGTCGTTATCTAGCGTCAGAATTAACCGGCCGTGGGCATCAAGTCATAGGACTAGATTGTGACTTACGCAATGCCGACGCAGTTCGAAAAAACATAAGAATTGTGTGTCCTGAAGCTGTTATTCATTTGGCTGCTCGTACTTTTGTTGCAGACGATGACATCCAGGGGTTTTATGACGTTAATCTCATGGGAACGCGTAACCTACTCTCGGCATTATGCGATATAGAAGGGGTTAACGCCGTCATAGTAGCAAGTAGCGCTAACATCTATGGTAATCAAGAAGGTATGGTTAATGAGACCATTCAGCCGCAGCCAGCTAATGACTATGCGGTTAGCAAGTTAGCGTCAGAGCACGTTGCTGGCCTTTTCGCTCATCGATTACCACTTATGATAACTCGACCGTTTAATTATACTGGGGTTGGGCAATCGACACACTTTCTGATCCCAAAGATCCTTTCACATATTCAGATGCAAGCCAAGGAAATCCGACTTGGTAACATTGATGTGAAACGAGACTTTGGCGATGTTCGCGCAGTGGTTGCCGCGTATGCTGGGCTAATTGAACAGCCTTCGCCTGGAGCCGTAGTTAATGTGTCTACAGGTGTTTTATGGTCTCTTTCCGACGTATTGGAAATCGTTCAATCGACTGCCGGTCATCGTTTGCAAGTTGAGGTCGATCCACAATTCATTCGCGCGAATGAAGTTCGTCAACTTTGCGGTGATAACACTCGGTTGCGTCAGCTTTTACCGGACTGGACACCTATTCCATTTGAAGACACGTTGCGTTGGATGTTGGAATCTTTCCATTAATTAACACCAGAACATTTGTCATTTTTGTCACAACAAAAAAGAGCGCCGAAGCGCTCTTTTAAATATGTGAAAGGTATCTCTAATTTAGCGGGTATTACACGCGTTCAAACACGGTAGCAATACCTTGGCCTAGGCCGATACACATGGTGGCCAAGCCAACTGATTTGTCGTTCGCTTCCATCAGGTTGATAAGCGTTGTGCTGATACGTGAGCCTGAGCACCCTAATGGGTGACCCAAAGCAATTGCACCACCATTCAGGTTAACGCATTCGTCGTACTTCTCTAACCAACCCAACTGCTTGATACAAGACAAGGCTTGCGCTGCGAAAGCTTCGTTAAATTCAGCAAGCTCGATATCGTCCATGGTCATGCCAGCGCGTTTCAGCGCTTTTTGCGTGGCGGGCACAGGGCCAAAGCCCATGATCGCTGCATCACAACCAGCAACGCCCATTGAACGGATTTTCGCACGCGGCGTTAAGCCTAGTTCTTTCGCACGGTCAGCCGACATCAGTAACATGGCTGATGCACCATCAGAAATGGCTGATGATGTACCTGCGGTAACGCTACCGTTAACAGGGTCGAATACGGGGCGCAATGCACCTAGTGTTTCTACCGTGCTTTCCGGGCGAATAACTTCATCAAAATCGATAAGTTTAAGTACGCCATCAGCATCGTGACCTTCTACTGGCACAATCTCGTTAGCCCAACGGCCTTCTAGGTGTGCTTGATGTGCGCGTTGATGTGAACGTGCACCAAAGGCATCTTGCATTTCACGGGTGATACCATTTTGGCGACCAAGTAGCTCAGCGGTCATACCCATGTTACCTGATGCTTTAGCCGTGTATTTCGCTAGGCCAGGATGGAAATCTACGTTGAACGTCATAGGTACGTGACCCATGTGCTCAACACCACCAATCATAAACACATCGCCTTGACCGGTCATGATGCCTCTTGCGGCATCGTGTAATGCCTGCATCGATGAACCACACAAACGGTTAACCGTTACTGCACCGGTTGAGCGAGGAATATTAGTAAGTAACTGGGCATTACGAGCAATGTTAAAGCCCTGTTCTTTGGTTTGCTGCACACAACCCCAAATGATGTCTTCAATCTCAGTAGGATCAACACCTGGGTTACGTGTTAACAGTGCACTCATCAAGTGTGCAGATAGGGTTTCTGCACGAGCGTTTCTGAATACGCCTCCCTTGGAACGACCCATGGGAGTTCGAATACAATCGATGACTACGACTTCTTTCATTTTTAATCTCCTTGGGATGCTTAAGCGAAGTAAGATTTGCCTTCGGCTGCCAATTGGCGAACACCGTCAGAAATCTGGTAAATCGGACCTAATTCAGCGTACTTGTCAGCCAATGCAACAAAGTTCGCTAATCCCATGGTTTCGATGTAACGGAAGATACCACCGCGGAACGGAGGGAAGCCTAGGCCGTAAAGTAGCGCCATATCTGCTTCGGCTGCACTATCAACAATCCCTTCTTCCAAGCAACGAATCGCTTCGTTCGCCATGGGGATCATTAAGCGTGCAATGATGTCTTCTTTGTCGAAATCTTTGCGTTCGGCAGACACGTCAGCAAGTAACGTGTAAGCTTCTTCTGCTGGGGTTTTTTGAGGCTTGCCACGCTTGTCGACACCGTGGTTGTAGAAGCCCTTGCTGTTTTTCTGGCCTAGACGTTCGTTTTTGTACATCAAGGTTACAGGGTCGTTATCCAATCGCGCCATACGCTCTGGAATACCCGCAGCCATTACGTCAGCGGCGTGATCGCCTGTGTCGATACCCACTACGTCCATCAAGTAAGCAGGGCCCATGGGCCAGCCAAAGATTTTCTCCATCACTTTATCAACGGCAACAAAGTCAGCGCCATCAAGTAAGAGCTGGCTGAAACCAGCAAAGTAAGGGAACAATACACGGTTAACCAAGAAGCCTGGGCAGTCGTTTACAACGATAGGCGTTTTACCCATTTGTAGGGTAGCAGCCACAACAGCGTTAATCGTGTCTTCTGACGTCTTTTCGCCACGAATAATTTCAACTAATGGCATGCGGTGTACAGGGTTGAAGAAGTGCATACCGCAGAAACGCTCGGGCTTATCCATGTTCTCAGCAAGCTGATTGATAGAAATTGTCGAGGTGTTTGAACAGATGATCGCATCATCAGCCACATACCCTTCCACTTCTTTCAATACAATGCCTTTCACTTTTGGATTTTCAACCACCGCTTCAATGACAATATCTGCATCTTTCAGCGTGCTGTATTCAAGAGTTGGCGTAATAGCGTTCAATGTGGTTGCCATTTTTGCAGCATCTACTTTACCGCGCTGCATGCCTTTGCCGAGAATTTTCGCGGCTTCTTTCAAACCAAGATCAAGCGCGCCTTGGTTGATATCTTTCATGACAACCGGTGTGCCTTTAACCGCACTTTGGTAGGCAATACCGCCACCCATGATGCCAGCACCCAGTACCGCTGTTTGCTTAATCGCTTTGGTTGAAGCTTTTGCTTGTTTTTTGCCTTTGCCTTTTACTAACTGATCCGCAAGGAAAATACCAATTTGCGCTTGGGCTTCGTTGGTTTTTGCTAGTTTTACAAAACCTTCGTTTTCAAGCTTCAAAGCACCGTCGCGGTCTAGCGTTGAGGCTTTCTTAACGGTTTCTACCATCATATGTGGCGCAGGGTAGTGTTTACCCGCTTGCGCGGCAACGAAAGCGGCAGCGGTAGAGAAGCTCATCATGGCTTCATTGATGTTCAGCTGTAGCGGTGCTTTCTTCTGCGCACGGCGGCCAGCCCAATCGAACTTGCCTTCGCTGGCATCTTTCAACATAGATACAGCAGCGTCTTTTAACTTTTCAGGTGCAACAACAGCATCAACGGCGCCTTCGGCTAGCGCTTTTGCGCCTTTGCGATCACGACCTGTGGTCATCCACTCAAGGGCGTTGTCAGAACCAATCAAACGCGGTAGACGAACCGTACCACCGAAACCAGGCATAAGGCCCAACTTCACTTCAGGAAGGCCAATCGATGCGGTGGTATCAGCAATACGCATGTCACAGGCTAAAGCCATTTCACAACCGCCACCTAGTGCAAAACCGTTTACTGCAGCAATAGTAGGGAAAGGAAGATCTTCAAAACGATCGAAAACTTGTGACGTTTTAGCAACCCAGGCTAAAACTTCTTCTTCTGGCTGGTCGAAAAGTGCAGTAAATTCAGTGATGTCAGCGCCAACAATGAATGCAGATTTGGCGCTGCGTACAACTAACCCTTTTACATCGCTGTCTTTCAATGCAACGGTGGCTTCATCCAGTTCGCCCACCGTTTGGCGGTCAAACTTGTTTACAGAACCGGCAGCGTCGAACACCAGTTCGGCAAAACCGTCGTCCAACAGTGACACTGTTAGACTCTTGCCTTCGTATATCATTCTCTTCTCCTTCGGCATATGGCCTGGGTGAAATTACGTCGAACCGGACGACTCAACTGGCCCGACAAGTGTAGGTGGCTTGATTCTTCACAAACCCAGCAGAAATTTCAACAAAAATTCAAACAAGTGTTTCAATTTTATTATCAAAATGGCGCTCAAAGCCCAATATTCAAGTTGTTATCACATTATTTTTGTTATTAATGTCCATCATAGGCGCTTATCTAACGCGCAATATCCGTCAGACAATGAATGGGAGCAATCATTCGATGAGTAACATCACTTGTCTGATCTTTCACTCGTTTTTGTGTTGTATAATGATAGTCGATAGACGCAAAGAGATGGATTTTTCTAAGCCGATGTATCCGCAACAATCAGTGAGTATCACGACAGGGGGAGTTATGCGGTGTCTAAGGAGGGTAATGTTGGCATGTGGGTTGAGCGTCTTCTCAATATCCGCACTGGCCAATTTATCCACCGATAGCGAACAAGAGAACGCGAGTGAACAACGTCAGGCCTTTACTGAGCTTGAGGAAAAGCTACGCGCGACTGCGCGCAGTAAACTCGATACGCTTGAGCCAGAGCTCGCAGCCCTAGCTGATTACCCCTTGTATCCTTATCTCCAACGGTTGAAATTACAACGTCAAATCTCATTGCGAAACGAAGCCTCAATTGGCATGTTTTTACATCAATATGGTGACACTTCGTTAAGCCGCCCATTGCGTAAAGACTGGCTAACATATTTAGCCAAAAACCGAGAAAAAACACGTTTTATTAATGACTACGCACCCCATTTAGGTGCCGAGTTAGAATGCTATTATCTCAGCTTTCAAATTGAGTTGAGTGGAGAGCCAGACAAATATCTTCAGCAGGTTTTACCTTTGTGGCTAAGCGGGCGATCGCAACCTAAGTCTTGCGATCCGGTATTTCGTCAATGGCAGCAGGCAGGTATGTTAGATATCGATGCCACGCTTGATCGCATTAAGCTGGTCGTTAACGGTGGCGATCGCGGATTACTGCCCTACCTCACCCGTAAACTTCCTGCCTCGCATCAGTATTTGGCGCGATTGTGGAGCGATATCAAGCGCCAGCCATCAATCGTGATGAAAAAATCAAAGTTTCCGTTGAAGTACAAAGATTACGAGTCTGAATTACTGACCACAGGCTTAATCAAACTCGCCTGGCAACAGCCCAAAAATGCCATCAAAGCGTATTACCTGTGGCAACCCAAAGGTTTATTTTCCCAGCGCCAACTCAATGGTATTCATCGAGCCATTGCCTTGAGTTTAACCCTCGCCAATGAAGATGCGGCGGGAGAGTGGCTGGCCAGAGCAAATACGCCGAGTGCTGATGATGATGTGCGCCATTGGCATTTGGCCTATATGCTGCGTCAACGTGATTGGCAAGGCGTGATGGCTGTCATCGACAGTGCGCCAGATGATGAAAAGTCTCAAAATGCCTTTCGCTATTGGTTAGGGCGGGGCTTAGGTGCGTTAGATGCTGAAGCGCAAGGTAACGCAGAGTTGCAAGCGCTAGCGAATGAGCGCCACTACTACGGGTTTATGGCAAGCGCCAAGTTAGCTAAAGCGCCCCATGTGGTGAACCAGCCCGCTCAGGTGTCGCTGCAATCCTTACTCGAAATTTCAGCCCATCCGTCGGCTCGGCGTGCCCGTGAGCTATTTTTATTGGGGCGTTTTCTCGATGCAAGACGAGAATGGCGTGATTTACAGTTGTCGTTATCTCAAGAGAAAAAGCTGATAGCCGCCGTACTGGCTAGTGAGTGGGGGTGGTATGATCAAGCGATATTTGGCTTCGCCCAAAGTGGTTATCTCGATGATATCGCGCGCCGTTTTCCCATGGCTTTTAAAACTGAAATAGAAACCAAAGCTAAATCGATGGCCATTGACCCCGCCATGGCAATGGCGATTGCTCGGCGAGAAAGCTCGTTCATGGTCGATGCCGTTTCACCAGCGGGTGCGCGAGGATTAATGCAAGTGATGCCGAATACCGCGAGTTATTTGGCGTCGACGAAAGTGTCGAGTCGCACCTTATTTGAACCGGAACAGAACCTAGACTACGGGATTCAATACTTAAAATACCTGTCGGATAAACTAGGCGATAATCCCGTGCTGATATCGGCATCGTACAACGCGGGCTGGCGCAAGGTAAAAGATTGGTTACCGGATACCGGCAGTGTTCCCGTTGACGTGTGGATAGAGAACATTCCTTATCGAGAAACACGTCATTACGTAAAAGCTATTTTGGCGTACCGGTATATTTACCAGTGGCAAATGGGGCAGCCTCCGTCGTTATTTGACTCGTTAAGCCGTATGCAAATTACGCCTGACAGTCTGACTTTAGTGCCCTGACATGATAATCTGAGAGTCTAAAATACATAAATAAAGTACAACGACAGAGGGCTTATGACGCCATTCGCTGAAACTTACCAACAGCATATCGATGAACTCCAGCGCCGCACCCGTGAAGCCTTACAACGGGAAGGGCTAGATGGCTTAGTTATTCATTCGGGGCAGAGCAAACGCCTCTTTCTAGACGACAATCATTATCCGTTTAAAGTAAACCCTCAGTTTAAAGCTTGGGTACCTGTGGTAGACAACCCTAACTGTTGGTTGGTAGTTAACGGTGTAGACAAGCCTAAGTTGATTTTTTATCGCCCTGTTGATTTTTGGCACAAAGTTCCCCCTGAACCTAATGATTTTTGGACCGACGCGGTCGATGTTGTGCTGTTAAAGCAGCCTGATATGGTAGAAAAACACCTGCCTTACGATAAAAAAGGTTATGCCTATATCGGGGAGTACATTGAAGTCGCGAGTGCCTTAGGGTTTGACAATGTGAACCCCGACCGCGTGTTGCATTATCTGCATTATCAACGCGCCTACAAAACAGATTATGAATTGGCTTGCATGCGAGAGTCGAATCGCATTGCGGTAGCCGCCCATCAGGCTGCTGAAAAAGCATTTTGGGCGGGGGCTAGTGAGTTTGATATTAACCTTGCCTATAACACTGCAGCACGTCAGGGCGACAATGATGTGCCTTACACGGGAATTATGGCGTTAAATGAACACGCTGCTATTTTGCATTACATGCAATGTGACACGGTAGCGCCTAATACTTCTCGTTCATTTTTGATCGATGCAGGTGCTAACTTCCACGGTTATGCGTCGGATATCACGCGTACTTATTGCAGTGATGATCACGCATTTAAAGATCTAATTCGCTCGGTAGATGGGTTAACTCTGTCGTTGGCTGGGTTACTTAAACCTGGTGTGAATTATGCCGACATTCACTTAGCTGCTCACGCTGGCATTGCGCAGATCCTGCACGATTTTGAAATTGTTAATCTCAACCCTCAAGACATTGTCGAAACGGGAATTTCACGCACCTTCTTCCCTCACGGTATCGGCCATTTCTTGGGGCTTCAAGTGCATGATGTGGGCGGTCTGGTTGCAGATGACAGAGGCACACCTTGCCCGGCG
Source organism: Alteromonas sp. ABE4_545 (assembly GCF_056161325.1). Lineage (NCBI taxonomy): Bacteria > Pseudomonadati > Pseudomonadota > Gammaproteobacteria > Alteromonadales > Alteromonadaceae > Alteromonas > Alteromonas sp. ABE4_545. The sequence continues at coordinate 206,254 of NZ_JBSWYY010000005.1, read as the reverse complement.
CCAGAGGCCCATCCGTTCTTGCGCTGTACGCGTGATGTAGAGGCCCGCCAAGTGTTCACGATAGAACCAGGTTTGTATTTTATCGATAGTTTATTGGCGGAATTAAAAGCCACGCCAGATTCGAAGTTTATCAACTGGAATACGGTTGAAAACTTCCGTCCTTACGGTGGTATTCGTATTGAAGACAATATCATTGTGCATCGTGATAAAAACGAAAACATGACTCGAGACCTAGGTCTGGCGTAAGTCATAAACCAAGGATGGACAATGAGCCAAGCGTTAATTGAAGCAGTTGTGATCGCGCTCGTGGCCGGGCTTGCCATGCCTGCGGGTGGGCTACTTGCACGAGTGAAGGGCTTTCAACCAGATTGGTTAGAGGAAGAGTTACGCCACAGTATTCTGGCACTGGGTGCAGGAGCTTTAATTTCTGCTGTTGCTTTGGTATTGGTACCTGAAAGTTTGCCGGACATATCGGGCTGGATGGCATGCTTATGCTTTTTTGCGGGAGCATTGGCGTTTATGGGGCTAGACATTTATCTGGCTCGACAGCGCTCCCAAGCCAGCCAGTTGGCGGCTATGCTAAGTGACTTCATTCCCGAATCAATAGCGCTTGGGACAACCGCCGCCTTAGGGGGCAGTACTTTATTACTCGGTGTGTTAATCGCAGTTCAAAACTTACCTGAAGGGTTTAATGCGTATCGTGAGTTAGAAGCGTCTAAGCGAGATGCGAAGCGCGTAAAACCTTCTTTAAAACTCGTGTTTATTTTTACGCTCATGGCATTACTAGGCCCGTTGGCCACGTTAGTGGGGTATCACTGGCTATCAGTATATCCTGCTTGGGTTGCGGGAATCATGTTATTTGCCGCGGGTGGAATACTGTATTCCGTGTTTCAGGATATTGCGCCCAATATTCGGATGGAAAAACATTGGGCGCCACCACTGGGGGCCGTTATCGGTTTCCTCATTGGCATGTTGGGTTTGATATTGGTGGATTAATTACAATCCACCTGACTCATTGAATGCTCCCCCATTAATGCCATGCGCTCTTCTTTACTTACCCACATTGGGGGGAGTGCCTCAACAACAAGTTGATAGTCAGATGCTGTGGTGTCTTCATCTGCTGTGATGGCAGAAATATAAACAATACGTAAATCAGGGTTGAGTTTGAGTAACTCAGCACCAGTTCCAAGACCGCCAATAACATGGAAGCGCCCAGCAACATGCAATACCTTGCGTTCAGGATGCGCGGCCAAGTGAGTTGCTATTGATTCTGCCATGGTGGCATCCCAAGTCATTTGAGCGCCGAACATTTTCACAATGCGCGATTCTGGTAAGGCCATACCGTGCATATTGCCAAGAAACTTTTGACGATAGGGTGAGTCGCTAACGTCGATATTTTTCGCTACGAGGGCTTTGCGTTCATCGTCCAATGCTTGTATGTATTCAGGGCCTTGGCGGCCGACACACTTAACAATATTTCGCGGCGCATTTGCCGCAATAACCGGTAATTGGTTTTGACGGGCTATTTCGACCAACGGGCGGTAATCGCTTTTGTAATTATCCCACGCTTGGGTGTTTTTCAATAAGCTAGACTCGCCAATTTCGCCAGCTAAGTAGCGATCTAGTTCTGCTTGGTCAGCACGTGTAAATTGTTCCATCGACAGGGTAAGTGGCTGAGCTTGAGCCGCAAGCTGTGCCATTAGTTTCGCCTGAAAAAGATGAACGGCAGGGTGAGCATGCCATTCGCCAACCATTACCACATCAGCATCTTCAATGTCATTCAGCAACGTCGCCATCGATATGGGTTCTCCCGCTTTATTACGCAATTGGTAGTCATAAAGCGAAGGAACGGAATCAGAAGCTTTCGGAGTTTGAGAAAGGGGAGCTTGAGTGGTTTGGCATGCGGACAACATGAGTACACTCAAACAAAGAGGGAGTAGCGACAGTGGAGCACGTAGTAGCGTCATTTTATATACTAGTGATGTGAATTTGGGCTCTATTATATGGCAGGCTCCTCAATTCGCAATGATAATGATTTTCAATTCATTATTGTGGTTAGCCACAAACCAGCTATACCAGCGATGCCAGCATAGAGTAACAATACCATGGCGGTGCGCTTGAGAATGTCGCCGTCGGCTTTGCTCAAGCCCAATATAGACGTAACGGCCACAATATTGTTGATACAAACCATATTTCCCATCGCTGCTCCAACTGATTGCAGTGCTAAAACGGTTGTGGGGGAGATGTTCAGTTGTTCGGCGATTGCGAGTTGAATGCCACCGAATGTCAGGTTGGAAATCGTGGCAGATCCAGAAAAAAATGTTCCTAAAGCCCCTAATAAAGGCGCAAACATATCCCATCTTGAGCCAGTGAGTTGTGCCAAATTGTCACCGATCAGTGCCACGGGCGAAGAGGCGTCTCCCAGCATCATTACGTTCACAAATACTAAGGCCCCCATCAAGGCTAGACATGGCTTTGCCATTTTCTCACACGTGTGCAGTGCCACTTGTTTAATCGCCCCCTGCTTGAACCAAAGTAACGTGATAACAGCAATAACAACAAATGGGATAAACGACGGTACGTAAAGCACGCTGTGTGTCCAGCTTTGATCTGTCATCAGCAGGTTATTTAGGCTCACCACCAATGCCGCACTGATTTTTAATACACCGAATTGCCCGAGTTCAACGGTCCAAGAAGGTTCAGCTAATTGCAGCAATGACTTAATACCCAATTGATGAATGCGGGTAACGATTAACACCACAACGGTGCCCCACAGTGGAAAGGTTGCTTTTAATAACGTGGAGAATGTGAAGGAAGTAGCGGACGTTGCATCAGTTTGGGGCGGGCTGGTATGAGGCAAGCCAATGTTAAACTTTGCCAGCATAAGCGTTAAAAATAGGCCGATTAGCCCGCCAATGAGTGAAGGAAACTCTGTACTGACAAGGCTGAGAAACAAATAAGGCAGCACACAGCTGAAAACCGATAACAAAACAAAGCCAAAGCTCTGTTTAATCTGAGTCAGGTTACCAAGCATAAAATACAACGCAGCAATGACGATAAAAGGCGCAGCGAAGGTGTTGATCAACGCAGCTTGCCATGCGATATCTGCAAGCGCGGCATCGCTGAGATTCAGTACCGACAAGCCAAACCAGATTGGAGTACCAACTGCGCCGAATGTAACCGGGATGGTGTTGAGTACCAGACAAAATATGGCAACGCGTACTGCGTTAAATCCCAAACTGTACAAAATGGGCGCTGCAATTGCGGCTGGAGTACCAAAGCCACTAGCTCCTTCGATAAGAAATGCAAATGCCCAACCTATTATCATTAATTGAGCAACAGGGTGGGTGCTGATGGTATTGAGCCAAAGACGAATGATATCAAGTGCTCCTGATACTTCCATTGCTCGAAAGAGAAAAATCGCGCCAGCGATAATGCAAATAGGGGTGAGGGCCATTAGTAGGCCATTGAGTACTGTTGCATGAAGGGCAACGATGTCGTGCTGATAAACAGTAACAGCAACGATATACACAACCACCGCACACAGAGGAAGCGCTCGATTAGAAGCCATGCTGTTTTTCTTACTCATTAAGTAGATGAGCAAGACAATGGGGAAGTAGGCGAAAAATAGTGACAGCATCATGCATAAGAGTCTGAAACGTCCTGTTTAATTAGTATACAGAAGGAAACAAGCCTGTGAAGTTTTCTCTGTTGTAGCATCTTACACGCATCGTTTTGATGCACTTCACTGGATATTTCACGTGGCTTTGCTAGTTTTTTTAAACGTCTTTCGGGAAAACAGATAGCTGATTCGCCAGCGCCTATGCGTGGTGAGTAGGCTAATTAATCTGGCAAATCGTTATTTGAGGCCATCGAAATATATGCAAACGATCTCTATACACAACAGTGGTTTTGAAACTGTATACCGAGATTCAAAGGACGGTCTAGGTATTTTTAAAGATGATGTCTTTATCGACTGTAATCAAGCAATGTTGGATTTATTGGGGTGTGATAGCAAAGCGCAATTTATTGGTAAAACGCCCTTCGATTTTTCGCCAGAATTCCAACCGGATGGTCGGCGTTCAGACGAAAAAGGGCTAGCCCTGATCAACCAGTGCATTGAAGAGGGCAGTTTACGTTTCGAATGGGTACATAAAAAAATTGATAATTCAGATTTTTGGGTCGAAGTCATCATTACAAAAATGATGCTCAATGGCGAAGTGGTAGTACATGCAAACTGGCGTGATATTTCAGAAAAGAAAAAGCTCGAATTAGAAACCCAAGCGCAAAAAGACACGTTTGAAACCTTATTCAATGAGTCTGTTGATGGCCTTTGTTTATTAACCAGCGAATGTTATCTCGATTGCAATAAAGCGTTTTTGCACTTACTTGGCTTTTCTCGAAAAGAAGAAATCATTGGCCTTACACCTATGGATATTTCTCCCGAATATCAACGAGACGGCAGGGCATCAGCAGAAGCGGCAAAGGAAATTATAGACACCGCGTTTAGCAAGGGCAGCATTCGGTTTGAGTGGGTGCACAAAAAGGCCGATGACTCGGAGTTTTGGTGCGAAATTATCGTATTTAAAATAACGCTAGGTGGTGAAGAAGTACTGTATGCCATCACCCGAGATATTTCTGAAAAGAAAGCGTTAGAACTTGAAATTGCCGCCCAGAAAGCCACGTTTGAGACCTTGTTTAATGAATCGGTCGACGGTTTGTGTTTACTGACGAGCAAGCATTACCTCGATTGTAACAAAGCGTTTTTGGCCCTCTTAGGCTTCACTCACAAAGAGCAGGTAGTGGGGTTAACTCCCATCGATATTTCCCCCGAATATCAACACGATGGGCGCGCATCTGCCGACGCGGCGAAAGAAATTATCGGCCATGCTTTCACCACGGGCAGTGTGCGATTTGAATGGGTACACAAAAAAGCGGATGGGACCGAATTTTGGTGTGAAATCATCGTGACCAAAATTAATTTGAATGGTGAAGATGTTTTGTATGCCATTACCCGTGATATCTCTGAAAAGAAAAAGTTGGAGTTTCAAATTATTGAGCGAAACGCCGCGCTTAAGTCGTCGAACGACAATTTAGAGTCAATGATTATTGACCTGAAACAAACACAAGAAAAGTTGGTTGAGTCGGAAAAAATGGCGAGTTTGGGGTCGTTAGTGGCAGGCGTCGCCCATGAGATTAATACCCCAGTAGGGATTGGGCTAACCGGTGTCACACAACTTATGGAGGAGTGTACTGATATTCGCCAACGCTATGAACAGGGCGGGCTCACTCCCGATGACTTTGAAGAGTTTCTGAGTAGTGCTAATGAAATCTCCGATATTGTGAAGAAGAATTTAGTTCGCACAGCCCACCTTGTTAGAAGCTTTAAGCAAGTTGCGGTAGACCAAACCAGCGATGAAGACCGAGAGGTTAATCTTAAATTTTACATTGATGAAGTTGTATTCAGTCTCGCGTCTGTTTTGCGCAAAGCCAATGTTGAGGTATCGGTCGACTGTGCGGATGATATTACGGTGATTACAAACCCTGGTTACATTTCGCAGGTGTTAACCAATTTAATAGTGAACTCTGTGAATCACGGCTTTTGTGATCGCGGTTCTGGCGCTATCAGTATTGCGCTCACAGAGCGAAAACCCACCGAGTTTCTCTTGGTTTACAAAGATGATGGAAAGGGCATCAGTGAACAGCATGCGCCGAAAATTTTTGACCCATTTTTTACCACGCGACGCGGTACAGGCGGTACCGGATTGGGCTTAAATATTACCTACAATATTATTACCAATGCGTTAGGTGGCTCAATTGTATGTGAGTCGAAAGAAGGGGAAGGCGTAACCTTTACTATTGTGTTCTCGGTGGCTGACCGCATCGCCTAAACGACATCAATTGAGTAATAATAATGCTTTATATTGTGTGCGGCCGAGGCGTTCAGGCCGCAGCGACACACAATAAGAGATAGGGTCAACAACAAGGGTTATGACTGACGGTCAACAGCAATATGAGCCAATGCAATTAAGGCTTGTTTGTAATCAGAATCAGGAATAACCGCTAATGCTTCTATGGCCATATCGGCCTCGGCTTCGGCTTTTTCACGAGTGTAGTCGAGCGAACCGGTTTGCTTCATTACGTCAACAATACGGGCTAAGTGCGGCAGACCATTGGCGTTTTCTATTGCATCGCGAATAAGTGCGGCATCTTCAGGGGCGGCATTCCACATGGCGTGTAGCAGTGGTAGTGTGGGTTTTCCTTCTGCTAAATCGTCGCCGGCATTTTTACCCATCTCTTCACTGCTCGCAGCGTAATCGAGCATGTCGTCTGCGAGTTGAAACGCGGTGCCTAAGTGCTTGCCGTAAGCGAGCATGGCTTGCTCTACCTCATCGCTTTGGTTAGTGATAACCGCAGCAAGTTGGGTAGCCGCTTCAAACAAACGAGCGGTTTTGCCGTAGATAACGGCGAAATAGCTTTCTTCGGTGGTGTCGGGGTCGTTACAGTTCATCAACTGCTGAACTTCGCCCTGTGCGATCATGTTGGTGCCGTCGGATAATATCTCCATTACACGCATACTGTGCAGGCTCACCATCATTTGGAATGATCGGGTGTATAAAAAGTCACCTACCAGCACGCTGGCTTGGTTACCAAATACCGCGTTTGCCGTTTCTCTTCCTCGGCGCATTGTCGACTCGTCAACCACATCGTCATGGAGCAATGTTGCGGTATGAATAAATTCGATAATGGCGGCCAATGTGTGATGTTTGGTGGTGTCAACGCCAAGTGCGCGAGCAGCCAACACAGTTAACAACGGGCGCAAACGCTTGCCGCCACTGTTCACAACGTAGAAGCCTAACTGATTAATGAGTGCAACATCTGAATCTACCTGGTCTTGAATCAGTTTGTTAACAGCTTGCATATCGGCTTCAGCAAGGGCACGAATTTGATTTATATCCATGAATCGGTCTGAGTAGGGCACCAAGTTTCGAATGGGGCTGATTGTACCTGATTCATTTAGGGTATCCACCCACATACTCAAAATAATGAGAAAACTAACGTATTTATTGATTTATTTGTCGAATTATAACTTTTCTGTGCGATAATTGGGGCCTTTAACGGCAGTGAAGTGACTGACTTTTGCGATTATTTCGGTTAGCAAAACCCTATTTTTAAAGGCTTTGTCATCGAAATGGTTAATTAGTGCGAAAAATAATCGAATTTTGTGTAATTTGGCCTTGAGATCGCAGGATGTTTCACGTACAATTCGCGCCCTGTTTTTTGAATTGAAGCGTCATAGGACGCAGAGCGGAGTTTAATATGTACGCGGTTTTCCAAAGTGGTGGTAAACAACACCGTGTGGCCGAAGGCCAGACCGTTCGTCTCGAGAAGATCGAGGTCGCCCAAGGCGATACTGTAGAGTTTGATAACATTTTGATGGTTAGCAACGGTGAAGACGTAAAAATCGGCACACCTTTCGTTGCTGGCGGCAAAGTGACTGCAGAAGTAGTTGCGCACGGACGTGGCGAGAAAATTAAGATCGTCAAGTTCCGTCGTCGTAAGCATCATCGTAAGCAAATGGGTCATCGTCAGTGGTTCACTGAAGTGAAGATCACTGGTATCACTGCATAAGAGGAGCACGAACACATGGCACACAAAAAGGCTGGTGGTAGCACCAAAAACGGTCGTGATTCAGAAAGTAAACGTCTAGGCGTTAAGCGTTTCGGCGGTGAATCTGTACTTGCTGGTAACATCATTGTTCGTCAACGTGGTACGCGTTTCCACGCAGGCGACAACATGGGTATCGGTAAAGACCACACTCTTTTTGCTCTTTCAGACGGTAAAGTTAAGTTCGAAGTTAAAGGACCTAAAAACCGTAAGTTTGTGAGCATCGTTGCTGAGTAAGCACGAGTGTAAAGAACGATGAAAAAACCCCGCATCTGCGGGGTTTTTTGTTTATGCGTAGAGGGACTGCGGTTATCTGCGTTATAATTAACGAAAGCAATAGGTAATCTCGGTCGCGAAAAGCAGTATTGATACGCGGGTCGATAGTTTTTTGAGGTAAACATGAAATTTGTAGATGAAGCAGAAATTCGAGTTGAAGCCGGTGATGGCGGCAACGGCGTTATCGGCTTCCGTCGTGAAAAGTACGTCCCTAGAGGCGGCCCTGATGGCGGCGACGGTGGCGATGGCGGCAGCGTGTTTCTCGTTGCTGATGAGAATTTAAATACCTTAATCGACTATCGATTCGAGCGCTTTCACCGTGCTGAGCGTGGCCAAAATGGTCAGGGCAGCAACTGTAACGGTCGTGGCGGTAAAGATTTAGACGTAAGCGTACCGGTAGGTACTCGCGCCACCGATGCTGACACCGGCGAAGTGCTGGGCGATTTAACCAAGCACGGACAAAGATTAAAAGTAGCTCAAGGCGGCTATCACGGTTTGGGTAATGCGCGATTTAAAAGCAGTACTAACCGCGCGCCACGTCAGAAGACCAATGGCTCACCGGGTGAGATCCGCAACCTAACACTAGAGTTGATGTTGCTTGCTGATGTTGGCTTATTAGGTTTGCCAAATGCGGGTAAATCAACTTTTATTCGCTCTGTTTCTGCTGCTAAGCCTAAGGTTGCCGATTACCCTTTTACTACCTTGGTGCCTAACCTAGGCGTTGTACGTCAGGATTCAATGCGCAGCTTTGTGATCGCCGATATTCCAGGGTTGATCGAAGGCGCGGCAGAAGGCGCAGGCTTAGGTATTCGCTTTCTAAAACACCTAGAGCGCTGCCGTATCTTATTGCATCTAATAGATTTGATGCCGGCCGATGGCTCAGACCCTGTTGAAAACGCAAAAACTATTATCAACGAACTAGAGAAATACAGCCCTAAACTGGCTGAAAAACCGCGTTGGTTGGTATTCAACAAGGTGGATCTGCTACTTGAAGAAGAAGCCGATGAGCTGTGTCAGAAGATCAAAGAAGAGTTGGAATGGGAAGGTGAAACTTACCAGATCTCTGCGTTCCAACGTTTGAATCTCGACCCACTTTGTAAAAATATCATGGATTTTATCGAGTCGTTGCCAGATGACATGCTGGAAGAAGCAAGCAAAGAAGACACTGAATTTAAGTGGGACACCTACCACAAAAATACATTAGATGACTTCGACGACGAACTCGATGATGATGATGACTGGGATGAAGACGACGATCATCCGAATGTGGTTTACACCAACGAGTAAACACACCTCAATAAAAATACCTAAGCCCGAGTTTTACTCGGGCTTTTTTTTGGGCCTTATCGCTTGTAAATCAGTCTGCGCGAAAAAATCTAAACTGAAAGTCATTATCGAACAGTATTGTTCGATATCGAACTTACCGATGCTTTAACAAAGCGCTTTATTTTCCTATCTTGTTGTTATTATTCTATTTTTTGTTTTGGCATGACTTTTCCATTATCTAGTGTAAATGGATATGGCAGAGCAATATGAAAATAGAAATAGCACAGAAAAAGTCACTTAAACACAGGTATGCAATAGGCTTAAGTGTTGTTGCATTATTGAGTGTTGCCTTCTTCCTTAATGGTAAAGATACACTGACTGTTTCAGCGGAAGATGTAGCGATATTGGAAGTTAAAAAAGGGAACCTCGACTTATTTAGTCAGGCATTTGGCGAGCTGTTTTCAGAACAAGAGCGACTGCTAACATCACAAGCGTCGGGAAAAGTGGCGGAAATCTATTTACGGCCCGGCACTGAAGTTAAGCCCGATACGGTGATATTGTCACTGACTAACCCAGAGTTGAATCAGTCTTATCAGTCAGCCTTAGGTGACTACAACGCACGAAAAGTAAAGTTAGAATCATTTGAACTCGAGCAACAAAACGAGCGGCTGGACTATCAAAGTCGCATGGCCGACATTGAAGCGGCTTTAGAACGAGCACAGCTTGATTTAAGCGTTAATACCCAGCTTTCTGAGCGCGGCGTGTCTGCAAAGCTTGAAATTCAGCGTGCTGAACTGGCAGTTAAACAAGAAAACAAGCGACTTGAGTTTGAAAAGCAAAAATATCAACACTTCCTTAAGGTACAAGCATTTCAGCTCAAACAGCGTCAAATAGAGCTTGAACAGCTAAATCAGCAGGTGGCATTACTGCAACATCAACTTGATGATATGCAAGTTAAGGCTGGTATACATGGCACATTGCAAAGTTTAGATGTGGAAATAGGCCAAGCACTGCCACAGGGCACCGTGTTAGGTCGGGTAGGCTCAGCAGATAAGCTATTGGCTCGATTGCGCGTGCCTCAGCATCAAGCCGACCAAATAACCGTGGGCGCACCGGTCGAGCTGACAACGCGCAAAGGGCAAATCACTGGCGAGGTGAACCTTATTGAATCGGTGGTGAATAATGGTGTTGTTATCGCAGAGGTGCGATTAACTAGCCCACTTCCCGCAGATGCGAGACCATTTGCGCCAGTCACTGGGCAAATCTTTATAAAAACGCAATATGACGCCTTGTACGTCACTCAGCTCGCTGGATTGCGGCCTATGTCGCAACTGGACAGGTTTGTGATAGAAAAAGATCAAACCCAAGCGGTCAAACGACACATTCAGTTGGGTGACCTCACTAAAGGCAAACTCATCATTCAATCCGGTTTAGCTGCTAATGAATCTTTTATTTCACAAATGCAAGATGCGTGGGCGGAATACGACACGATGACAATCAGACAAAAGGGATAAACAATGGGTAATCAAACCGTAGTGAGTATGGACAATATTCACAAGAAATACGTAGGTTCAGAGATAGAAACTCATGCTTTACAAGGTATTTCACTGAAAATTCATAGTGGTGAATTTGTTGCTATTACAGGGCCGTCTGGTTGTGGAAAATCGACGTTGCTCACGATCATGGGGTTACTTGATAGCGCCACCCAGGGCAATTTTAACATTAGCGGTATAGACACTAGTGGCTTGACTATCGACCAGAGAACGCAAGTGCGTAATCAGCACATAGGCTATGTTTTTCAGTCGTTTAATCTTATCGACAGCATGACAGTATTTGAAAATGTGGCGCTTCCGTTGGAACACAGAGGCGAGAAATCTGAAATTGTTAAAGCGGCTGTTATCGACGCGCTAGAGAAGGTGGGTATGCAGCACCGGATAAACTATAAGCCGAATCAACTCTCTGGAGGGCAGCAGCAGCGTGTGGCAATCGCAAGAGCGCTGGTCGGCAACCCTGATTTAATGTTGGTTGACGAACCGACCGGTAACCTTGATACCAAAAATGGCGATGCTGTGATGAAACTGCTCATGGAACTCAATCAACAAGGTTCCACCATCGTTATGGTGACTCATGACAGCCGTTACAGCGGATTGGTCGGCCGCCAAATACAATTGCTTGACGGTAAAATTGTGGGTGAAAAAAAGCTGCAACTCAGGCCTGAACAGGGGGTTGCATGAAGCTCTATCTCAATGCGTTTAAGCAGGGTATAGCCCGCCTGTTTACGCTTCCTCGTTTGAGTTTACCGCTCATTTCAACATTAGGGTTAACGTTGGCGGCGGTCCTCACCGTTGCCGCTGTAGCCAATACTCTGTTATTTAAGCCGTTACCGGATGTTGATGAGGTTGATTTACACCAAGTCGACTTACGTTTGGAGTTTAACGAAGGCTTGGTTGTGCCTTTTTTCAGCGACATTAGACGAGTTGCATCCGCCAAAGCATTTTGGACAGAGCAACTCGAATGGGCATATATATCGCCTGACAATACAACTGTGAGTGTGAACGGTAGTGATATCAATGTGACAAACTTTCACGCGTCTACCGGCGCTCCCGAAGTATTGGGGCTTGCTTTGATAAGCGGTAAGAGTAGCACGATTGAGAATGCTGCTGAGGGCGTATGGATTTCCAAAAGTTTGTGGCAATCAACTTTTGCTGGCACCACAGATTTAACCCACATGACCATTCGCCTTGAAGGCACGGACTACCCAATATTTGGTGTATACGACAACTTTACCAGCCTTAATACCGCGAGCTTAAGTGGCGATGCGCCACAACAGATTTGGCGATTTCAAGAACTGGCCCCGAGTTTGGCGTCGCCAGATACCATTAGGCTTAATCTCGGTCCCTTAGCTGTAGTTAGAGGACCTAAAAACTTGCTGCCGACTCAAGATGAGTTGCAGCAATGGTTTGTCAAATACGTCAACGATGAGATCACTATTGAGCGAGCAAAAGAGTTTTTACTGAATAAGAAGACGACGACAGCCGTCACCTCTTATCGCGATGCATTTATTGGTGATAGCGAACAGTTGGTTTTCGTTTTAGTTATTGCGATGGTGAGTTTGCTGATTATGGCGTGCTTGAATTTGCTCAATATATTTATTGCGCATTATCAAAGTCGCAACAAAGAATTTGCTATCCAAATTTGTATGGGGGCGTCAATCGGTAAACTTCGCGCTCTCATATTTGTAGAAAATTTACCTATGTTCCTAGTCGCAACCTTGCTAGGTTTAATTGCAGCGGGCTGGTTAATAGAAGTGTTACCGATTTTGTCTGGTGATAATCTGCCTTTACTCGACCAGATTTCTATAGACTCAACCAGTATTGTTATCGCGCTGGCTTTCATCATACTGATTAACATTGTCTTTGCGGCAATTGCTCTGATTCACGTTGATAAAACGGCACTTACTGAAAGTCTAAATTCGAGTGGTAAGGGCACGCCTGCGCAGCAAAAGCAAACCGTGAGTAAGCTGTTAATGGTGGTTCAACTCTCACTGGCAAGCGTTTTACTGGTAGCCGCCAGTATTTCGGTGAAAGACAGTTATAACAATACCTACCAAAACCTTGGCTACAAGATGCCCAATGCTTATGAAGTGAGTATGCCGGTTAGCGATGAGGCGTGGCAGGCGTCAATGGAAGAGTATGAGGCTTATCAAGGCAGCGAATGGCAGCAATTAAGACAAACCTTTGTTGAGCGTTTATCTCTGCTAGACGGCGATGTTTACGATATGAATGCGCTTCCCCTTACCGCTGATGTTTCAATGAGTGCTTATCCAGACCCAGAAACCGGGAACTCGGTGATGATCCGCCCCATGATGTGGGCTGAGGGTATGTTAGACGCGTTTGATATTAAATTATTGGCAGGGCGTGACTTAACTCAGGATGACATAGGGTTGTCTAACGTATTGGTATCTCAGTCGTTCGCGATGGAACGAACCAATGAAACCGATTGGGCGTCGATGGTGGGGCGTGAAATCAAAACGGGGGATGATGACGACGATATTTATAACGTCGTTGGTATTGTTGAAGATGTTGACCCCATGCCGTCAGCCACGTTGAATGTCAGCGCGCCTGAAATCTATTTTAGTACCCCAGCAAGAATGAGCTTTAACAGACTTTCGGCAGTGGTTATTATGCCTGAAGGAAAAGTGCTTAATGTTGAGCAGGTTACGAGTTTACTTAACGGAATTGACCCTCGACTCGGCGAGGTTACCGTGGAGTCTATGGAGAGACGTTGGGAGTTGGTCACACAAGCTACGCGTCTTAATATGATTGTGATTGCTGGTTTAGCGGTACTTACGCTGATGCTGGCTATTATCGGTGTGTCTGGGTTGAGCCAGATAACAGCTGGCCAACGAAGCTATGAACTGGCAGTCAGAATGGCCACGGGAGCAAAGCAAATGAGGTTGATGCAGTTGCTGTTGAAAGATTCGCTGTGGATGCTTGTGATTGGGCTAAGCCTTGGTGCCATTGCCAGTGTTTTTGCTTACGACTCAATGCGTGATTTGTTTGAAAGCGCTCCTTCATTTGACTGGCCTGCCGCGGTAATGATGAATATCGTACTCGCTATTGCTATGTTGGTGTCGGTGGCAATTCCGGGGTGGCGGGTTATTCGCAAAGACCCAATGCGCGCATTGCGAGAGTTATAAGCCAACGTGTTACCAATAAGTTTCTGATGTTGAACTGCCCCGAGGTAATGACAGCTTGGGGCTATTTATTTTTAAGGGGTGATATGCCAGTTACAAAAGGGCTCGTCGTGGTGGTAGATGATGATGAGGACATCCGCCTGGCATTGTCTATGCTGTTGAGCAATGAAGGTTATCAGGTTTTGGAAGCGTGCGATCCAAAAGCGTTAGCGCGCACGGTTGCTCAACAAAAACCGAATCTGGTGTTGCTTGATATGAACTTCACTAGAGATACCACGAGTGGTGGCGAAGGTTTAGAAGTACTCACATTATTGACTCAACAGCGTATTACTACCGTATTAATGACGGCATGGGGCAACATCGAACTTGCGGTAAAAGGCATGCAGTTGGGCGCTGCCGATTTTATCGAGAAGCCGTGGGATAATCGCAAGCTCGTTGAGCTTGTAGAAAAACACATTTACGCACGCCCTCAGCCAGCGACTAAATTACCCCAGCACAACTCATCAAGCTCAAACGCGACAGTTAGTGGGTGGGTTGCGCAATCGCCAAGCATGCTTGCGTTAGAAGAAATGATAGAGCAGGTGGCTGATACCCAAGCAAGCGTGCTGATCCTTGGGGAAAATGGCACCGGTAAGTCATTGCTCGCTCAACGACTACATCAATTGTCACGTCGACGACATGCGCCCTTTGTGTCAGTGAACATGGGCGCAATTCCTGAAAATCTCTTTGAAAGCGAACTTTTTGGGCACGTAAAAGGTGCGTTCACTGATGCAAAAGAGGCTCGCACTGGACGCTTTGCCCTCGCGCAGCACGGTACACTTTTCTTTGACGAGATTGGCGCGCTTCCTAGCGGCGTACAACCTAAGCTACTTCGTGTGTTAGAAAGCAATGAGTTTGAAGCGGTCGGCTCTAGCACAACCCAGAAAGCCGACGTGAGAATTATAAGTGCAACTAATGCGAATCTGAATGAGATGGTCGATAACGGCGCATTTAGGCGTGACCTAGTGTTTCGTTTAAACACCTTTATTTTATCACTCCCTCCACTGCGCAAACGAGAGCAAGACATTGCAGCCCTTGCACAGTGCTTTGTGGATAAATTTGCTGACAAATATCAAAAAAACACGTTGGTAATCAGTGAGGATGTTATTCAAAAACTTCATGATTATTGGTGGCCCGGCAATGTAAGAGAGCTTAGTCATGTCATGGAAAGGGCTGTGATATTGTGTCGAGAGGACGCCATATTGCCGTCTCATATTATGTTACCCGACAGCGAGGCACCGCCTTCTGTCAGTGAATTGAACACATTGCGAGCATTAGACGACGTGGAGTTTGATATGATCACCCAAGCACTTAAAAAGTATCATGGTCATGTGAGTAAATCTGCCAGTGCGCTGGGTATTTCGCGTAATGCACTTTATCGCAGACTAGAAAAATACCAGTTGAGGAAAGAAGATTTTGAAATTGAATAAGCGCTTTTATTCA
Source organism: Alteromonas sp. ABE4_545 (assembly GCF_056161325.1). Taxonomy (NCBI): domain Bacteria; kingdom Pseudomonadati; phylum Pseudomonadota; class Gammaproteobacteria; order Alteromonadales; family Alteromonadaceae; genus Alteromonas; species Alteromonas sp. ABE4_545. Next base: position 190,866 of record NZ_JBSWYY010000005.1, on the reverse strand, counting down.
ACAGAGTTCAAAATCAAACTTATTCTCAGCGTGCTAGTAACAAGTTTTTTGTGCTTGGCGGCGGTGATCGGCATATTGTTAAATTGGTCGTTACTCGCTGTTTTAACGCTGTTATTCTTTCTGGCTTACCCGCTTTGCTGGGGAGCGTGGAAATCTTGGCAATATTGGCGCAGCTCAATAATGCGTGTGACGGCTTATGTGCAGAGTATCAATATGGGAGAGTCGGGTATTGCTTTGGCAAACAACAGCCGCTCAACGCTAATTGATGAACTGGTACATGAAATAGAGCAGTTGCAATTAAAGTCGGACACCACCGCTGCTGCTAACCCGCTACTGTCTATTTTATTTACTCAACTGTTTGAGGATACGCCCTTAGCGGTTATTGCATTTGACGACAATTTCACACTGATATATGCAAACCGTGAAGCCTACGCCATTAGTGAAATGAGCTTGTTACAGGGGATGCAGGCTACGCAACTTGGCTTCGTGATTAACAAATCGCAAATTTATCACCCTGCACTTGCAAAGAACTGGCGTTGCCAGTCGAGTACGATGAATTATCGGCAGCGAGCCGCGTATTTGTTTACCGCCGTAAACATTGCTTATGAACTAAAGCAAAGTGAGCAAGCGGTACAGAAGAATCTTGTCAGGGTGTTAAGCCATGAATTGCGCAATACACTCACCCCCATGTCATCAATGGCCGACACGCTGCTTTCGATGACGCAATGGAACACTGATCAGGTTCGCAATGTGTTAACGAGAGTTAAAACTCGCTCCGACGGATTACTTAACTTTGTGGAGCGTTTCGCCGAAGTTGCCAAAATTCCCGAGCCACATGTTGAGCGTTTTTCCTTAGACGGGCTTCTAGAGCAAGTGAAAGGATTGTTGAATGAACGCGACACATTGCATTTTGTGGGGCAGAACAGTTGCAGTGGTGATCCTCAGTTGTTTGCACAGGTACTTATCAATCTTGTGAAAAATGCAGTGGAATCAGTAGAATCTGGGCACGCTGAGATAGAAATTCAATGCTATTTGAAAGGGACGCAACAACACCTCATTGTCTCTGACAATGGTGCTGGCTTTTCCAATATCGATAATGCCGTCACGCCTCTTTTCACAACAAAACATCAAGGTGCTGGTATCGGTCTCACATTTGTTGAGTCGGTCATTAGCAAACACGGCGGAAAACTCAAACTGTCAAATAAACCTGACAAAGGTGCAGAGGTAGAGTTGGTTTGGCCGCTCTATCCCACTGAGCAATAAACACTCCTTCCCAACTAAAGCGCAGTATATACATTGCTGAACACTTTGATTTGTTCAGGCTTTTTTGTATCCGCGGCAGAATATTAATGAGCAAAATTCATCTTTGTTAGCGATTTAATTCAATAGTATGAAAAGTGTACGTTGATATAGTGTTAACAACACTGATACGTGGCAAATCGATTGCGTGAGGCTCACGGTAATAATGTGCACTACGCTGTAACTTAACTTTTGCCTGTCAACTGGAGCACAAATATGCCTAGGGCCTGTTGATCTTTGCTGCATATATTTCAATCAGCAGTACATGGGTAGCCACATCATCGAAAATGCCAGTGATACCATGCTGGCATAATTCCTTGCTAACTTTTCATACCTCGTTGATATTGAAAGATAATGCTTTATTCGAGCAAAAGCGTTTTCAACGAGGTGGCGATATTTATAGAGGCACCAATCAACACTGTCTTTGTCTTTATCCTGACCATAGTTTCGTTTGGGTATGACGGAGATACCGCCTCTAGCTTCAATATATTCTCTTAGTACATCACTATCGTAGCCTTTGTCACCCACGAAAATATTCACTTCCCGTAAATGGTCAACCAAACTTTGAGCCCGAGCGATGTCATTTCTCTGACCTTCTGATAGTTCAAAATAAATGGGAAGCCCGCCACTATCCACGGCTAAATGGATTTTTGTAGAGTTACCACCTCGGCTCTTTCCAATACACTCATTATCCGCAGTCGCTGCACCGGCACTCCATCTACCAAATTCTACTGGTAAATCACGCCATGGAACACCGGTTCTCAGTCGGTACAGTATTCCTTCAAAAGTCATTCTGTGTTCTGATTTATTATAAATGCGGTCTGTACTCTTCATTACTTGAAGTAGCTTTTGCCACCGCTGATCAGTTAGCATTAGTCTTGGCATGGTATTGGGTTTTAGTTTATTTTTGGCGAAACGAATTATAACGCTTTACCATGCCGCTCAAAAACTACTCACGAAAGATCAACAGGCCCTAGCCAGACACGCTATAAATGCTAAGGCAATTCCTTTACCATTGGGCTCAAATCATTATGGTAAAGAACGGAGCGGCGAAGCCGTCAGTTCGTGATAGAAGAAGGTTTCCCCCACATGCAAATAGCAATGATCGCCGCGATGGCTGAAAACCGAGTGATTGGCGCTGACAACGATATGCCTTGGCATTTACCTGCCGACCTGAAACACTTTAAACAGGCCACGTTAGGCAAACCAGTAATCATGGGGAGAAAAACCTATGAGTCTATTGGTAAAGCGCTGCCTGGACGTTTGAATATCGTGATTTCAACACGCGCTGACTATGAACTAGACGACGCTGTCGTGGTATCTACCCCTGAAGCCGCTTTGCAGCGCGCTAAGCAGGAAACAGTAGAGGAAATTATGGTCATTGGCGGCGGTACCATTTACGCATTGTTTCTCCCTTTAGCAACGCGCCTGTACTTAACTGAAATCGACTTATGCGTTGAAGGAGATACACAGTTCCCAGATTATCAGGCAGATGCAAAGTGGTCTGTGGTTGACTCACAGCAACACGAGCCCGATGAAAAAAACCGACATGCCTACCGCTTTATTACGCTTGAGCGTGTTCAGTAATAGGTGATGATGTGCTGTCAGTCGAAGCCTGCAAAATGCAGGCTTCTTTCTGAGCAGGTGAGGGGGTTAGCTTAAACGGTCAAACAAGTTTTCTAAATTTAAACCTTGATGACCCAGCATATCACGGAGGCGACGTAAGGCTTCGACTTGGATTTGGCGTACACGCTCTCGTGTAAGACCAATCTCAGCGCCTACATCTTCCAGCGTCGATGGTTCGTAACCTAACAAGCCAAAACGACGAGCTAACACTTCGCGTTGCTTAGGGTTGAGATCTTCAAGCCATTTCACAATATTTTGCTTAATGTCACTGTCTTGAAGATTGTCTTCTGGCCCGTAGTCTTTTTCGTCTGCCAGAATGTCTAGTAAGGCTTTGTCGTTCTCGCTACCAATAGGCGTGTCGACCGAAGTAATACGCTCATTGAGGCGAAGCATTTTACTTACTTCGTCAACGGGCTTATCTAGGGAAGCTGCAATTTCTTCTGCGGTGGGCTCATGATCCAGTTTTTGAGACAGTTCACGGGCGGCACGCAAATAAACATTAAGCTCTTTAACGACATGAATCGGCAAGCGGATCGTACGTGTTTGATTCATGATCGCACGTTCGATTGTTTGACGGATCCACCATGTTGCATAAGTTGAAAAGCGGAATCCGCGTTCGGGATCAAATTTTTCAACTGCGCGGATCAAACCTAAGTTGCCTTCTTCGACAAGGTCTAATAGCGCTAAACCACGGTTGTTATAACGACGAGCGATTTTAACCACTAAACGCAAATTACTCACAATCATGCGTTTGCGCGAAGCTTCACAGCCTTTCAATGCGCGACGGGCAAAATACACTTCTTCTTCTGCTGATAGTAAGGGGGAGTATCCTATTTCACCGAGATACAACTGTGTTGCATCCAGATTTTTATGGTTTGATTCTTGGGCAAACAAAGCCTCGTCTTTGTCTTCCACATCATTGTCAACGTCTTCAGTTTTTAACGACTCCGGCATATCGATGTCGTCATAGCTGTCTTGGGTTGTTTCGATAACAGTGTTTTTTACTTGACCCACAACTGTATCTCCTGCTCAGTAGATTACCTAATAACGTTCTCCATTCTCTTATTATTATTTATTGTTATTATGGTTTTTTTGGCAGATATCTAAGCGGGTCCAACGACTTACCCCGATATCTCACTTCAAAATGAAGCCTTACCGAATCAGTTCCACTATTCCCCATGGAGGCAATTTGCTGTCCTGCTTCAACCCATTGCTGTTCCTTTACCGAAATCGCATCGTTATGTGCGTAAGCGCTCAAAAAGGTGTCGGAGTGCTTAATTATCACTAAATTCCCGTAACCTCTTAGCGCGCTACCTGAATAGACAACTTTACCCGCGGCTGCAGCGTAAATCGGTGTGCCGCGTGGGGCTTTTATATCTATCCCCTTATTGCCAGATTCAGATCGGCTGAACGTGTCAACCAAATCTCCATTTGCAGGCCAGACCCAGCGAGTAACTTTATCTGGAAACGCAGGTTTCGATTTTCGTTTCGCAACACTGCTTTTTTGGTCGTTAACATTTCGTTCACTTTCACCATACGCCCGCTCAGATTTCGGGTCAAGCGCCTTTTTCTTAATCGATAATCTGGTCTGACCAGGTGGTGCTTTTGGCGTAATACTTTCGGCTAAGTGCTTACTACTTTTGACTAATTTTGGTGCCGTCAGCCGCAGTTTTTGACCGGGATAAATGACATAAGGTGGCTTGAGGTTATTGTACTTTGCGATATCCCTGTAATCGTTACCACTGAACCACGCAATGGCAAACAATGTATCCCCTTTTTCTACAGTGTAGGTCTTTTTTTGTACAATGTCATGGTCTATTTCAGATTGACTGTTTAACAAGGTCACGGGAGCAGGCACAGAGCGGGAGCTACAGCTCGTCTGACCAATAAGTACAAAAAGAATAAAGATTAGTCCGTTAACCTTGTTCATCGTCATAAGTGCTTATTTCAATGTGAGGTAGGCAGCTATCGCGAGCAATACTACACCCCAACCTAAGATTTCAATGTACTGCCTAAGTTGGGCTTCCATTTTGGCTCCGCCCCATCGCATTAATCCTGCGACAAGGTAAAACCTCGCTCCTCTGCCAATGGCTGAAGCAATCAGAAATGGAAAAAACGCCATGTTTAAGAAGCCTGCGCTAATTGTGAATATTTTGTAAGGGATAGGCGAGAAACCGGCGAGAAAAATTACCCAAACGCCGTATTGATGAAACCAGTTAATCGCGATTTCTAATTTGTGTGCATACCCAGCCGACTCGATCAATGGCTTTAACCAAACATCGAAGGCAAAGTACCCTAACGCGTATCCGGCAATACCGCCAATGACTGAAGCCAGCGTGGTGATCAAGGCAAACCGCCAAGCTTTGTCTGGCTGAGACAAAGACATAGGGGCGAGCATGACATCAGGGGGAATCGGAAAAAACATCGATTCAGCAAAGCTTAACAAGGCTAAGTAATATTGAGCAAAGCGGTGTTTTGCCCATTTTAGCGCCAGATCGTAGCAAGTTTGGAAGATCTTCATAGTAGATCTCCCGCAACTAAAGGCACAAATCGCACTGATTCTATAGTGTCGGTTTGCAACTCACCTTCGACATTATCAACGCATAATAGTTGTTGTTGTTCATTACCCACTGGAATAATCAGCCTGCCGCCTTGCTTCAATTGCGCGCACAAAGCCTCTGGTAGAGTCGCGGCGGCAGCGGTAACAATAATGGCGTCGTAGGGGCCTTTCGACGCCCACCCTTGCCAGCCGTCACCGTGCTTCATTGACACATTGTGTAAATTGAGCTGATTCATTCGTCTTTTGGCGTGAAATTGCAGTGTTTTGATACGTTCTACTGAGAAAACGTGACCAAAAAGTTGGGCTAGAATAGCCGTTTGATAACCCGACCCAGTGCCTATTTCTAAGACCTTTTCAGGCTTTTTATCTGTCTTTAACAACAATTCGGTCATTTTGGCGACAATATAAGGCTGCGAAATCGTTTGTCCCTGACCTATGGGTAATGCGGTATTTTGATAGGCTTTGTGCCTTAGCGCATCGGGGATAAATATTTCACGGGGTGTAGAGGCTATGGCGCTGAGCACCTCTTCATGTTGAATGCCTTCTTCCTGAAGCACTTGAGCAAGGGTTTGCCCTTTCCTCGTTGATCTAACCATTTTTTATTATTGTCCTTGAGTGCCTTTGCTTGTCATTATTTCTCTAGCCACACTTTCATTTCATCAATACTCTTATACGCAGTCATGTCTACGCTAAGTGGTGTGACCGAGCAGTATTGATTCGCGATGGCGTAAAAATCAGTGCCGGGGCCTGCATCCTGTTCAGCGCCCGATGGCCCATACCAATATATTTCTCGTCCGAATGGGTCGGTGTCTTTGGTCATGCCTTCAGCGCGATGGCGACGACCTTGTCGTGTGATTTGCACCCCTTGTAATGCGTCGTAAGGGACGTCAGGTACATTGACATTGAGTATTTGATTAGCGGGTAGTGGATGGGTTTGTAGCTTTTTAATAATGTCGACAACGACTTGTGCGGCTGTTTCAAAATGCTCGCCGTGATGACTCGTCAGCGATACGGCAATTGCTGGCAACCCCATATATCGACCTTCTGTCGCGGCGGCTACCGTACCTGAGTAAATAACATCGTCACCTAAATTAGCACCGTGGTTGATACCCGATACCACTAAGTCAGGCTCTTCATCTAAAAAGCAGTTTACGCCTAAATGCACACAATCAGAAGGCGTGCCATTGACCGAATAGAAGCCACTGTCCATTTTCTGAATGCGTAGAGGCTGATGAAGGGAAAGGGCATTACTGGCACCGCTACAATTGCGGTCAGGGGCAATTACCGTGACCTCATGATGTTCGCTAAGTGCCTTGTATAACACGGCAATACCCTTAGCAAAGACGCTGTCATCATTGCTCAGTAATATCTTCATTTAGGCTCCATTGAAATTAATATTCGCGCAGTACGACACACTCTCGCAACACACTGGTTGCAAAGCAGCCGGCAGGTAAAGAAAACGATAAGGTTACTGTATCACTGTTATGGTGCCATTCAAGAGACTCAGGCCAGATTCTTATCGCTCTTCGCTCCATTTTTAAGCCTGCTTGAGCGAGAAAATCGCAAACTTCTGGATATTGTTTAGCACAAGCTAATTCCCACGCGCCGCAAATTGCTGTTGTTGCGTTATTACCTTTGCCCCAGAGCGGAGCGGTGGGCGCAATATCCTGTGTTTGATAGCGGGTGTTTAACTCAGGGCTGATGGTGTCTTCAACAAAGAAGCTGTTTGACCCACTGAGGTTAAGTGCATCGCCAGCTAAAAGCGTATCTAAGCCATGCGCTTCGATGCGGGCAGACACAAATTCGTTAAACAACCAACTGCGAAGCGCAGACAATGCCATAGAGCGTTTGTTACGGTTTCGAATGGCTTCGCCTTGCACCATGCGCTCAGCCAATGCCAAGTTGCCGCCTTTTTGTACTTCACCCTCGTCATTTAGACGTTGTTGGCCAAAGCGTTGGGAGCCGTAATAATTTGGTACACCATGAACGCCAATAGCGGTAAGGCGCTGCTCTAACTCTTTGGCATCGGTAACATCGCGCAAGGTAATAATAAAGCGGTTGCCTTTGAGTTGCCCTGTTCTCAACTTTTTGTTGTGCCGAGTGTGAGACAAAATTGTGACACCCTCAAGACTAAACTGAGACCAATCGGGTTCTTCCTTACCGGGCAGATGAACGCCAATCCACTGTTGCGTTTTGGCAAATTTGTCTTTGCGGCCAGCATAAGTGACTTGCCTAAGCGGTACTTGCGCAAACTTCGCCAATGCTTCTGCGACAAATGCGGTATTGTTGTTTACTTTTTCAATGTAGAGAAAAACATGCTCGCCTTCGCCGCAAGGCTCGTAGCCTAAGTTTTCGATAACTTGAAAGTCTTCGGGATCGGCCTTAAAACGCGCTTCGCCTGTTGGCGTGCCGAGCAGGTATTGCCAGTGGTCGGTAGAAAGTGACAAACTCATACTTTGTTGATCAACACGACAGCGTGTGCCGCGATCCCTTCTTTTCGGCCGGTATAGCCTAGTTTTTCTGTAGTGGTCGCTTTTACATTGATCTGGTCGATCTGGGCTTCACAATCGGCAGCAATAACTTCGCGCATTGACGCGATGTGAGGAGCCATTTTAGGTGCCTGAGCCACAATGGTCATATCGGCATTCACTAAGGCATAGCCTTGTGCTTTGAGTAGGCCAATAACATGGCGCAGTAACACTCGACTATCTGCGCCAGCATATGCATCGTCGGTATCGGGAAAGTGCTTGCCAATATCTCCCATGGCAGCCGCTCCGAGTAGCGCGTCACAAAGCGCGTGGATCAGCACGTCACCGTCAGAATGCGCAAGCAAACCTTGTTCATAATCGATTTTGATACCACCAACGGTAATGGGGCCTTCTCCGCCAAATTTGTGTACGTCGAATCCGTGTCCAATTCTCATGGGTTACTGACCTTGTTGTAAATAGAATGCTGCCAGCGGTAAGTCGGCTGGACGGGTAATTTTGATATTAGCAGGGTTGCTGTCGATGAGTGCGACTTCGTACCCTGCATGCTCAATGGCTGACGCTTCATCTGTCACCGCGATATTGTCGTGTAGCGCTTGTTTTAACGCATCGCGTAACATCACGGTAGGAAACAGCTGCGGTGTGAGCGCATGCCACAAATGCTCACGGCTTTCTGTTTTCGCAATCGTGGCAGGAGATGCAAGACTGGCTCGTTTCATTGTGTCTCGTACTGGAGTGGCGAGAATGCCTCCCGCGCTAGCACTGTGCATTACCGACAATAGGGCATCGATATCGTCATGAGAAACACAAGGTCGAGCAGCATCGTGAACGAGTGCCCAACTCTCTGGCGCCAGCGTGGTTAACGCGGCGAGGACAGAATCAACACGCTCGGCACCTCCCTCTACTACCGTAAGCCAATCGGCATTGGCGCAGGGTAGCGTGTGAAAGTATTCGTCGTCAGGACTGATGGCCACCACCACTTGATTGATACTCGGGTGTGAAATAAGTTGCGCGAGAGTGTGTTCTAATATTGTTTTTTCGTGCAGTTTTAAATACTGCTTGGGGCGGTCTGCTTGCATTCTGCTGCCTATACCCGCAGCAGGTACAACCGCAATAACAGGGATTACAGCCATGATTATTCTGGGTCGGAAGGTAAAATTCGGTAAAAGGTTTCGCCATTTTTGATCAAGCCAAGCTCATTTCTCGCCCGCTCTTCGATGGCTTCTAATCCAATTTTTAGGTCGCTAATATCGGCTTTCAACAATACATTGCGCTGCACTAAGTTGGCATTCTGTTGACGCTGTTTCTCAACTTCTTGTTTGCGTTCGACGTAGTCGGGAATACTGTTTTTACCCCACCACAAACGGTACTGCAGTAAACCGAGCAATGTGAGCAAGGCTATCAGTATCCATTTATCGCGTAACACAACACCACCTTAATTTATCAGAGCTAAACTGAGCCAAATTGGATTGGCGTCAAAACGCCAGTAGCCCTCATTATGCAGCGTCTTGCGTTAAAAATCATTCAATTTACCTTTTAACTTATCGATGATGGATTGTTTCTTTTGGTCCAGCACATTAGAAAGTTCTGCTTTTAACAAATTTTGCAGTTGTGCACTGTCTCCTTGCGCAGCAGATAACCAGGTATCGATATTCGCCAATTGCCCATTTAACAGGTTTTGTTCAGTGCCTACTTTGGCTTGCAACTTCTGTTGAAGTTCGTCGAGCTTATCTTGCTGAGACGCGCTAACTTGGGCTAATGCCGCTTGCGCGAGTTGGTTGTCTAAATCTGACTTAATATTAAACCCTGGCGCAGAAATCGACCCATCTAAGTTCACTTGCATCGTTAATGATGTTAAGTCACTCAATACGTTAGCAATGGCTTGGCCAACTTTGTCTTCCCCAGTGGCGCTTAACACGAGTTCTTTTAAGTCCAGTTCACTGCTACCAGAAAGTTGGTTGTCTTCAATAGACAAAGAGCCTGCAAACGACAACAAGGCTTGTTTTAGTGCGGCATCTAATCTGTCTTGTTGAGCTAAGGTTATATTCGACAACGCAAGACCCGCCAGTTGCCAAGTTTGTGAAGCATCTATGCCATTTTCGTCGAGCCAGAATTTACCTTCGGCGGCAAAGTCTTCAATATCGCCACTTAATGCGCTGGCGGTAAAAGTAGTCGCTTCGCCGAGTAGGGCGTGATTGTCAGTAATGTTTTGCCATGCGCTGCTAAAGGTTTCATCGCCCCACTTTATTGACACATCCGCTTTACGCACAATCAGGTTGGGTGCAGTCGCGGCAATCGCGTCGGTGACGACCTCCTCGGCTTCGTCGCTGTTTTCTCCTGTTAACATGGGCAGAAGAAACTGTAAGCCGCCAATTAGGTATTGATTGTACTTGGCTACTTCGTCACCGAAGACCAATTGGGTCACATGGTTCAACGCTGCCTCATCGCCGTTAACGAGGCTTTTCATTAGGGCGTAGTCGTCTTTTCTGGCCTGATTCAAGTTACTCAGGCTTTCTCTGAGTGCGGCCTGCGCGTTTTTCGCATTTTCGGTAAAGTTACTGATCAGTGTTCTGTCTTCACTGATTGCGGTTTTTAACGCTTGTAACGTGTCTTTGGCTTTGAGTAGGGCTGCTGGATCTTTGTAGTCGGTGTCTTGTAGCGACTTTATCTGAGCTTGATAGGTTTTAATTTTTTCTTTGTCTGGCAACGCATTGTATTGCGTTTTAAGTGACTCGGCGTAGGTGTCGTAGTCTTGCTTTGCCTGTTGAGCCGCAGCGGTAGATTTAAGCGGCGAGTTTGCCAATAATTCATCGCTTGAAGGCAATGACGATTTGGCTGAAAGTACGAGCTTTTCCCAACTGAATGCACTGTTTGCATCGGGCTTGCGATAAACTTCGCCGTTTGTTGCTCGTTGTTGGTCAAACGCCACGTTGAGCAGTGACATTTGATTAATGACAATACGGCCTGAAATGAGAGACCCCCATTCGAGGTCGCTTTCGATGGTGCCTACTTCAATCTGATTGTGGCTTGGCTTCGACGGGTTGGTAAATTCAATGTCAGTTATTTCAACACGAAGAGGAAAAAGGCTGTGCTCAAAATCTCCGATGTTGACTTCTGCCCCTTGAGATTGACCCAGTTGGCTCTGCAATATCGATTTAATTACCATATCGGCAAACGCGAAATAGCTACCGAATACAAAAATAAAAAAACCGAGTACCCAATAACGTTTTTTACCGGTTGTCTTTGCCATGTGTTACTCCTTGAAATCCATTCGATGCGACCTGCTAGTGACAGTGTTAAACGCCTAAGCCGATAAAAAAGACCAATGCACAAGGCGAGCCAAAGGTGCAATGAGACTGTCAGAGCTTCACTATAACCAATCCACAATGGCTTGCACACACCTTCGAGGGCAAACTGCGGGCTTCTCGGACAAATCACAAGGGTGAGCATGCGACTCACCCTTGTGTCTTCAAAGAGGGACAGATCGTTATTACAACTTAAACTGATTCACGATATCCCGTAAACGTTCGCTGCTAGCATGCAGTGCATCGCTAGCCGACGATAGAGTTTTTGCTGTCTCCAGTTTGTTGTCGGTCGCGCCAGATAAGTCGGTAATGCGCTGCGCCACTTCTTTTGCTGCTGCGGCTTGTTGCTCTGTAACCCTGGCAATATGGCTATTTTGGCTGGATATGGTTTCCATGAGTTGGTTAACAGCCAATAACGTTTCGCTAGCGCGGTTCGCATTCCCTACCGTTTGTTCAGCAGAAGCTTGCGACACCTGAACCGCTTGCACAGCGTCTTTTACACCGGTTTGCAGTTGGGTAATGGTACTTTGAATTTCGTCTGTGCTATTGCTAGTTCGGCTCGCTAGGGTACGTACTTCGTCGGCAACTACCGCAAACCCTCGGCCTTGTTCTCCCGCGCGAGCTGCTTCAATTGCTGCGTTGAGAGCAAGTAAATTCGTTTGCTCGGCAATACCGCGAATTACATCAAGTACATTGCCAATGCTGGCGCTGTATTGTTCCAGTTGATTAACCACATCATTGACCGAGGTAATGTTGTTGGTGAGATGGTTGATTTCATTCACTGTAGCATTCATGGCTTGGGTGCCATTGCTGGTGTTGGTTTTTACCTGAACGGTGGTACTGTCAGCTTGTTCTGCATGGCGGCTGATTTCTTCAATTTGTGTGCTCATTTCCTCCATGGCCGACGCCACTTGGAACGTTAACTCACTTTGCATTTGTGCATCGCTGGTGCCACTTTGACTCGCGTTCGATACCGATAGAGCATTGTTACTCAGTTGTTCAACCGTGTCGCTGAGTTCCAGCATGGCACCATGTATCTTGTCAATAAACTGATTGAAATACCCCGCCAGATGGGTAATTTCATCTTTGCCGTCTACGTCCAGTTTACGGGTGAGATCGCCGTCTCCCTGGGCAATTTCTCTCATGCGGTCCGAGGTTGCACGAAGCGGCTGGGTAATGCTGTTAACAATGGCATACGTAATGCCAACGACCAGTAAAATACTAAACGCGCAGATCAGGATAATGGTATTGCGGAAACTGGCGAATTGCTCGTCTACCCAGACTAAGTATTCACCGGTACCCACAATGAGTTGCCAAGGTTTAAATAAAGACACGTAGGTGATTTTTGCAGTGGGTTCAGATTGCCCTGGTAATGGCCATTGGTAGCCAACAAAGCCCCCCCCGTTTTTGCGTACCACGTTCACCATTTCAGTAAACAATGCGACGCCGTTTGGGTCTTTAACTTGCGCGAGTGATTGGCCGTTGAGCTTGGTAGAAAGCGGATGCATTACCATCACGTTTTCAGGTGTCATTACCCAATAATAATTGTTTTCTCCGTAGCGAATCGCCGCGATAGCGTTAACAGCAGCCTCTTTGGCGGCTTGCTCTTCCATAACGCCTTTTGTCGACAGTGTGTGGTAGTGCTCTAAAATACTCACTGCCGCCTCGACTAATTGTTTGTTTTCTTCGTATGCCGTTTCTTTCAGTGTTTGATAGTGTTGATAGGCAGCAAAGGAAGACAAGCCAACTAATATGGTCACTATCACAACAACAATAATTGCTAAGCGTTGTAGCAGGCTGAAACTTCTTAACCATCCCATAATAATTCTCCACAAATATTTAACTTTCTAATGTTAGTCGAGGTTGAGATAATTCGCTCGCGGATTTTGATAGTTATCAAGTACCTGCAAATTGTTTGTAAATCCACGTTGCGCCGTCCCCTTGTCGCTACTACAATCGCGCCGTTTACGGGTAGTGACTAAATAAAACAAAATAGTGAGATAAGCAGTCTAAAAGCGCTGTTTAACAACCTGTAGCAGATACACTGGCAATGATACAGTGCCCGAAAAGTGATCTCTTCCTACAATTAATACGATACCAATGGGAGAGGTTTTATTTTTATCATCGTCCAAGACATATAAGGGTTTCAATGCTCACTCAAGACGACTATACATTCGCAACAACACCTACACGACAGATTATTCGCGACTATTATCGCATTCGCGAGACCGAAGCGATTGACCGAATTTTACCTATTGCCGAAGTGAACCCAAGAGCACGTAGCCGAGCTTGGGAGCGCGCGCGCCGCATGGTACTGCAAATTCGCCGCGAGCAAGAGGGCCACGGTGGCGTAGATGCGCTACTTAACGAGTATTCGTTATCGACCGCAGAAGGTGTGGTACTCATGTGTTTGGCAGAAGCCTTATTACGGGTGCCAGACAAAGCGACCCAAGAAGAGCTGATCCGCGACAAATTGTCGAAAGGGCAATGGACACCGCACTTGGGGAACAGCGAATCGATTTTCGTTAACGCGTCGGCTTGGGGTTTGTTGTTTACCGGTAACATGGTGAATTACGCAGACAAGCGTAAGAGTGAGCAGTTTGGACTATTAAAGAAAACGCTTGGTCGATTAGGCGAACCTGTTATTCGCCGCGCCATGACTATTGCGATGAAGGTCATGGGTCGCCAATTTGTAATGGGCGAAACCATTGAAGACGCAGTAAAGCGCGCGGAAGATAAAGAGAAAAAAGGCTACGTATATTCTTACGACATGCTTGGTGAAGGCGCACGTACCATGCATGACGCCGATCGTTACTATCAAGCGTATGTCGACGCTATCAAAGTGATTGGTAAAGCCGCTGCCGGGCGTGGACCTCGTTTGTCACCGGGCATTTCGGTCAAATTATCTGCTATTCATCCGCGTTATGAACTCACGCATCGCGAGCGCGTGATGGAAGAAATTCCGCCGCGTTTGAAAGCGTTGTGTTTGATGGCAAAAGAATACGACATCGGCTTAACCGTGGACGCGGAAGAAGCGGATCGTTTAGATATTTCATTGGACATCATTGAAACCGTATTCCGCGACCCAGAACTTGAAGGGTGGAGCGGTTTTGGTTTAGCGGTCCAAGCTTATCAAAAACGCGCTATTCACGTGATTGAATGGTTGCGAGAGCTGACGCTGGATGTCGGTCGCAAGATGATGGTGCGCTTGGTAAAAGGCGCTTACTGGGATACAGAAATTAAACTGACCCAACAAGCGGGTGTGGATGAGTTCCCCGTTTTTACCCGTAAATCATCGACCGACGTTTCTTATCACGCGTGTGCCAACCGTTTGTTGGAGTATCGCGATACCATTTATCCTCAGTTCGCCACGCACAACGCCTACACGGCGTCAGTGATTGTGGAGTTAGCGGGTGACGACAAAGAAGGGTTCGAATTCCAGTGTCTACACGGCATGGGCGACACTTTGTACGACCAAGTGGTTAGCGAAGAGAAAATTCAATGCCGCGTATATGCGCCAGTGGGCGTGCACGAAGATTTGTTGGCTTACTTGGTGCGTCGTTTGTTGGAAAACGGTGCAAACTCATCGTTTGTAAACGCGATTGTTGACGATACCAAACCCGTTGAAACCCTACTGGAAGACCCAGTAGAAAAAACGCAACGTTTGAAAGTGCGTTACAACAACCTGATTAAACGCCCTATCGATTTATACGCGCCAGAGCGCAATAACTCACGCGGGTTAGATTTGTCGGATATTAATACTCTGTATAACTTGAAATACGAGTTAGACAAGTGGGGCAATATCTACAAAGAATCGAGCGATATCCCTGAAGGGGCGGTAGCAGTGAAAAACCCTGCCAACCACGCCGACATTGTAGGTATTCATTATTACGCTGACGAAGAAAAAATTCGCAATGCATTAGACACCGCCCATCGGGGTTTCACCTCTTGGGCACGTGTACCGGTTAACGAGCGAGCCGACATTCTCCGTCACACCGCAGATGCGCTTGAACGTCATATGTCAGAGCTTATTGCTCTGTGTATTCGCGAAGCCGGTAAGGTCACCCAAGACAGTATTGACGAAGTGCGAGAAGCCGTTGATTTTTGCCGTTATTACGCGGTAAAAGCCGAAGAACTGGCAGAAGATACCCGTTTACAACCCCGTGGTGTGGTGTTGTGTATTAGTCCGTGGAACTTCCCGTTAGCTATTTTCTTGGGGCAAGTTGTTGCTGCATTAGCAACGGGTAACACCGTGGTAGCAAAACCTGCTGAACAAACCAGCATGATTGCGGTACGCGCAATGGAAATTATGCGTTCTGTTGGTCTTCCTGAGAGCGCGCTACAAGTACTCGTAGCACCGGGTGCTGATGTAGGTAAGGTATTGCTGCCAGATGAGCGTGTGAAAGCCGTCATGTTCACCGGTTCTACTCAAACCGGTACATTTATCTCACAAGAGTTAGCCAATCGCGGTGGGGAACAAGTGCCGCTTATCGCTGAAACTGGCGGCCAAAACTGCATGATCGTTGACTCAACCGCATTGCCAGAGCAGGTGATTGACGACGTTATTCACTCGGGCTTCCAAAGTGCGGGGCAACGTTGTTCTGCGCTTCGAGTGCTGTTTGTGCAAGAAGATGTTGCCGACACCATTACGACGATGCTCATTGGTGCTATGAAGCAACTGCATCTAGGTGACCCTGCTTTCTTAAGCACAGACATTGGCCCTGTGATTGATGAAAAGGCGTTAAAGAGCCTGAAGGCACACGAAGCCTTTATGCAAGACAAAGGCAAGTTACTGTATCGTTCTGAACTACCCGCCGGGGCGAGTAATGCTACATTCTTCCCTCCCACGCTTTATGAAATTGAAAATATCAATGTTCTTGAGCGTGAAGTGTTTGGACCCGTAGTACATATCGTGCGCTTTAAAGGCAAAGAGCTGCTAAATGTGATCGAGCAAATCAATGGTACAGGCTTTGG
Organism: Alteromonas sp. ABE4_545; assembly: GCF_056161325.1. Lineage (NCBI taxonomy): Bacteria > Pseudomonadati > Pseudomonadota > Gammaproteobacteria > Alteromonadales > Alteromonadaceae > Alteromonas > Alteromonas sp. ABE4_545. Next base: position 174,616 of record NZ_JBSWYY010000005.1, on the reverse strand, counting down.
TTTGACCATGGGGATCCACTCTCGTATTGAAGAGCGTGCCAATGAGTTAGCGCGATTGAGCCGAGCGGGTAACGTGTACATTAACCGCAACATGATTGGGGCGATTGTTGGTGTGCAACCATTTGGTGGTCGAGGCTTATCGGGCACAGGTCCGAAAGCTGGTGGGCCAAACTACCTATCGCGTTTGATGATGGAAAAAGCGACACCAAAACCAAGCGAAATTGATACTGAAGAAGCCGTAGACAGCGCATTAACGGGTTCCGATGATCAGGCAAAAGAAGCCGCTAAATTGATGGCTGAGGCCTATGAAGTTGAAGGTAAATGGCGTCACACACCATTGATCGACCGTATTTCAAGTGTACGTCAGCTGTTGGCTAAAATTGCCACCGTTGATATTGTCGATGAATTGGCCGACGACTTAAACCGCACTCTCGCCACTGCGCGTACGCAGCTAACCGCTATTGAACGTAAACTGGCTAAACCAATCACCCTACCAGGGCCAACGGGTGAGTCGAATAAGCTGTATCTTGAGCCGCGCGGAATCTTGGTGTGCTTCGCCGATAAAGAAGTAACCTTCGAGTACTGGGCTTTGTCAATTGTTACCGCATTGGCAACGGGTAATGCGGTTGTGTCTGTGGTGTCAGATTTGTTCTATCAAGAAGCAATGGCATTCAAAGAAAAACTGGAACAGTCAGGTGCACCTAAAGGCGTGTTCCAAGTTGCTCGTTTGAGTCACCTAGATAGCTTGCTAATGGATGAGCGTTTGGCCGGCGTTGTCGTAGATAGCCACACTGAACGTACGGCCCAAATTACGGCAATGTTGTCGAGCCGCGAAGGTGCAATTTTGCCCGTTATCACTGCTGAGTATAACGATAAACTGATCCAGCGCTTGATGACGGAAAAAACCGTGAGTATCGATACTACGGCTTCCGGTGGTAACACATCATTGATGACGATGGTGGAAGACGACGAGTAATCGCGACTTTCTAATCTCTATTAAAAAGCCCCGCTCTCTTGGATGAGGCGGGGCTTTTTGCTATTGATGATTGAAGGCCTCGAGGGCGTGTTACATCCAATTGTCTCTGCGACGACGCTTCGGTAGCGCAATGGTAAGAATAACGCCTAAAATCACACCGCACCCAGCGATAAGCCCGCCACGGGTTAACCAGTTAAATAGTTCACTTTGATCTTGAGATTCGACCAAGGCTTGCGTGTCTTCAAGTTGCTTATTAGCTTCAGCCAACTGGTTTTGCAACGCTTTAATCTGGCTTTGCGCTTGTTCGAATTGTGCTGACATATTATTCGACTGCGACATGGCGGCTTCTAAACTGTCTTGTGTTTGTTGCAGTTGTTGTTCGGCCTGCGGCAACAAAAAACGGCGGGATACGCTGTCAGTAACGTATTCAGACTCTATCCAGCCAGTGCGTTCTTCGCCATCGACAACTTGGGTAAAACTGCCATCTTCGCTCGTGTCTAGAACAGTAATGGGCTCGCCCGCGTTAATGGAACCGAGAATTCGGTAATTTCGACTAGGCCCCGTGTGCATGAAAATGTAGAGCTCGTCAGACACATAATGTTTTGCATCCGGCAGTGAGGCATCGCTTTGTTGGGCCATCACATTTTGAGCAAGCAAACAGGTTAGCAATAAAAGCCAGCGAGAACGCATAAAAATACTCTTGGTAATAAAATCAAATTGATAACGATGGTAGGGGGATGCGCGATTAAACGCAAGTCACAGCAGATTGTTCGCTTAAATCTGCGATAGAGTACTCTGTTGTTGTGTGGTGTTTGCCAAACGTCGATGACACGGGTAATGTGTCGGATTAGCACAATAGTTACTTCACAATATCGACAGCATGTCTGAAATAGAAATTAAGTTTGTAAGCCGAACCCGCGCCCAAAGCGAGTTTGAGCAAGAAGTTTTCCCCTTATTAGTACAGCAAGGCGCATCCGTTTCCAACGCAGAAAAAAAGCGCCTGCAAAACGATTACTTTGACACCCCAGAACAAGATTTTGAGCGCCAAAAAATGGGGATGCGAATTCGTGGATGTAACGGCGAGTATGAACAAACGGTTAAAACAAACGGCAAAGTGAGCGGTGGTTTACACGAGCGGGCTGAATACAATATTCCGCTGTCGAAAGCAGAAGCCGACCTGACGAAGTTTGATCCTAACATCTGGCCAGATGACTGGGATATCGAAGCTATGAATGACGTGCTCGTTAGACAGTTTAGTACGCATTTCGAACGCACTGCTTATCAAGTTCGATACGACGATGCACACATTGAACTTGTGTTTGACCAAGGCGCGGTGATCACCGACAAAGCTGAATCGGACTTGAACGAAATTGAGCTTGAAATTGTAAGTGGGAATACGGCGCGATTGTTCGATTTAGCACAAACACTGATGGAGTTTTTACCGATACGGTTAAGCGATGTGTCGAAAGCCCAGCAAGGCTATCAACTCCTTCATGGTACGCCGTCGCAAATTAAGCCGCTGCCTGCATTTTTAGCGCTTAACGACAACGAAACTACTGAAAATGCGTTTTGTTTGGCGGTGAAATGCGCGCTGGATCATTGGCAATATCACGAACATGTTTTTCTAGAGACAGGCGCAGAGAAAATGCTCGCTGAAGTGAATCGAGCTATTCGATTATTGCTTCAGAGTTTCTCCTTGTACTTGCCTGTGCTTCAGTGCCCAGAAATGCTGCGTACCCATAAGTCATTGCTCGATTTTATGGAAAGCTGGATGTGGCAAGACGACCTGCAAAGCTTGCGATATCTCTTGTCTAAAAAGAGCTTGTTTGCAAAGTGTTTGTCGAAACAGCCCGCATTACAGAGTTATTTGCAGGGAAGAAAGGCCGGTCTATTGCAAGCCCACGATCCTGAAGGGGTGTTTTTCAACTCGGAATCGACAGCGCTGAAGCTGGGGATTAGCCAAATACTCAATACACAGCCTTGGCGTAAGCAAGTGAAGGGGTATGACTCACCGGTCATGGAGCATGCTAAAGGATGGATGTCTCAAGGCTGGCAAACCGTACAAACCAGTATGCCGCACAAGAAAACCATGCACGCGAGCAATTACATTGCGGTAGAAATGATGCTTCGACAAACCTTGTTTAACGGCTTTTTACTCGGCGAATTATTTGCGTCAACGCGGGGGCAATTTCGTGCGCCTTGGCTGGATATTCTCACTGGTATTGACGAGCTACGCGCTCAGGTGATGCTCAAAGAAACTCTCCACGAAGCCGAGGTAGAAGAGCAGGAGTCCATGTTGGAATGGATCAATGAGAAAACCCAAAACCTGTTAAAAGTGATGGAGCGCAGCAGACAAGTCGCGATGAATGCCGACGTGTACTGGTAAGCCATGATGTCGGTAGAGATTATTCTGCTCTCGGTTGTGGGCTTGTGGTTGGTGTTATTGATTGCCCTTGTTTCACATTTCAAAGAGTTAAATTCGCCACAAACGTTGTTCATTGCCTGGTTGATCACCCCTTTGCTGTGTTTAGACGAGTGGTTGGCGTTTTCAGGAACTCCTAATTCTGTTTTACAAGGGCAGTGGCATTATGTCTTGCCTTTGCTGTTTCTACTGTATCAGCAAGTGCTATCTCGCATGGTCGTGGTGAATACTAAGGGGCGACGCCGTTGGTATGGCGTGGCGGTTGGGTTAGTTTTCGCGAGTCAGTTACCACGATTATTTTTTGCCGACGTGCCTACAGCCCCGATTGGTCAGCCATTGTTGTACTGGATGGTTTATGCGCCTTATTTTTTAAATGGCGTCGCCATGTTGGGCATGGCTATTTTTATGACAGATGAGGTGCAGCAATATCACAATACTCTGCCCGAACAAGTGGTAGATGTGGGCTTTTTTAAATTGAAAGGGCTCACTACCGTTATGGGGCTAAACGTAGGTATTGCCTTTGTTAATGTGTGTATGTTGATAATAGTCGGGCTAGGTATAGTGAATTTTGCCCAGTGGCCTGCGGTGTTTCACTTGAGTGTTGTTATCAGTACTTTGTTAATTTTGGCCGCGTTTGTCAGGGTGAAGCGGTTTTCTCCATCGCCACTCAATCCCGCAAGAATGAAAGAGTTGGAAGCCAAGGAAAAAGTGTTGCAGGCAACATTGGAGCAAGCCGAGCATGCAATGATAAAGCTGAAAGCGTACAAAGTTATTGGCCTGACACTCGCCGACTTTGCCAAGCGCGCTAACATTGACGCCACAACATTAGCGGTTGCGACGAAAAAGTTACGCAAACGCAATTTTCGGGCATTTGTTTATCACTACCGCTTAGAGTATGCGAAAAAAGTGCTGCTGCGCACAGACACTAAAGTGTCTAAAGTGGCCAAGCGATTGGGGTTTGGCTCTGAAAAGTTTTTAAGTGGTGCGTTTGTGCAATATATGAACCAGATGCAGCAACAAGAGCGTCGTTAACACAGCAGGTTAACGAGGCTTTATCACTAACCGTGTAAGGCGACGAATTTTTCGGCCAACTGGTCGACCGTTTCGACACAGGCGGGGTCAGGTTTAATGCAGTCGATAGGGCACACAGGTACACAACTCGGGGTGTCGTAGTGTCCAACGCATTCTGTACACAGCGACGATGCGATGGTGTAAATATTGCTGCCCATCGAAATGGCTTCATTAGGACATTCAGGCTCACACATATCGCAGTTGATACAGCTGTCTAATATCTTTAATGCCACAGTACTCCTCACTTTACATGATTAATAAGCGTGAAATGTAGAGGGCTTTGCTTCTGACAGCAAGGGCTGTCTAAGCGGTAGTTGATATAACGCAAATAAATTCTTTAGAAGCTACACATGTTGAGTGAGCTAGCCCAAAAACGCGCGGCGCAATATATTACCGGTAAAGCGCTTGCGTAAATAAAACCCTCTTGGTCGCGTGCGAATACGTTCACCATTAACGCCAAGTGCGTCAGTGAGTACACTGCCATTGGCTGCTTTAGGGCGAATGTGAAGTGCTTGGCCTTGCTTTGATGTGATTGACTCAACATGACCCAATTGAATCATTTCAGTGAGTTCTTCCCAATCAGCTGCGAGTTCTTCATCTTCTTCTGCACTTGGCGACCATAATACTGGGCTGGCCACACGACGCTCAGGAATAGGAATACTACGCTCACCTTCTACAGGCATCCACAGTACCTGTTGCAATTTATTGCGCACATTAGACGTATGCCAGGTTAACCCCGGCTTGTTGAGCAGTGGAGCGTAACACACGTAAGTGGTTTCCAACGGCATGCCGTGTTGGTCAATGGGCAACGACTTGAGTTCGATACCGAGTTCAGGAAAGTCTTGCTGAGGCTTAGACCCTGCAGTGGCTCCCAGCCAGGTTTCCAGCAGTTGACCAGTCCAACCTTTGTGGCGTTGAAAGTTGGCGGGTATGGCAACACCGGCAATATCGGCGAGCTCACCAAGGGAAAACCCCGCAATAGCCTGCGCTCGGTTTAGTAGTTGGTCTGCACTTTCTGGGGCATGTTGAGGAACACTTATCACAATACGACTTCGCTTATTGTTGTCCAATGAATAATAGTACTTTGAAAGGGCTATAGTTTATGGAAGAATGCAAAGACATAAAAGTTTATCGTGCCCGGGAGTCTATGTGATTGATGCCGATGGATTCCGCGCGAATGTGGGCATAGTGATTTGCAACAAAATGGGTCAAGTATTTTGGGCAAGGCGTTATGGTCAACATTCATGGCAGTTTCCTCAAGGCGGAATTGACGAAGGGGAAACTGCAGAGCAGGCCATGTATCGAGAGCTTCACGAAGAAGTGGGGTTGCGTCCTAAAGACGTCAGTATTTTGAGTGTAACTCGAAATTGGGTGAGATACAGGCTGCCAAAGCGGCTGATTCGTCAGGGGACAAATCCGGTGTGTATTGGGCAAAAACAAAAGTGGTTTTTGTTGCAGCTGGATTGTAAGGAACATGAAGTCAATGTATTGAAGTCGGGCCATCCCGAGTTTGATGATTGGCGATGGGTGAGTTACTGGTACCCTATACGAAATGTCGTGTCTTTTAAGCGAGATGTATACCGTCGTGTGATGAAAGAGTTTTCTGGCGTAGCATTGCCTGCGCAAGCAAAACCGAACCCGCAAGGAAAGCGGAACCGTCGTCGCCGTCGCAGTTAGAGTCTGCAAGTTAGAGTAGGAGAGTTTTTGTCGTGAGTGATATAGCTGTGGCAAAAGGGACCATGCTGACCACCCTGAAGAGTATTGTTCAGGAAGTTAGTCAAATCCCTGTGTTGTCGAAGGCACTGTTTCGACTTACGTCATTGGTAAAAGAGACCATGGCGGTCGACTCCTGCTCTATTTATCTTGCTGATTATGACAACCAGTGTTTTGTACTTAAAGCTACCGATGGTCTTGCACCAGATGCGGTTGAGCAAGTGCGCATTGGCTTTTCTGAAGGCTTGATTGGCCTAGTGGGCCAAAGGGAAGAACCGCTCAATATTGAAAACGCTCATCAGCATCCGCGTTTTAAACACTATCCCGAAGTAAAAGAAGAAAACTACAACGCCTTTATTGGTACGCCGCTTATTCACCAGCGCAAAGTGGTGGGCGTACTCACCATGCAGCAAGCCGATATGCGCCGCTTTAGCGAAGACGAAGAAGCGTTTTTAGTAACGCTCGCGGCGCAAATAGCTCTTGAAATCACCCACGCTGAAATACGCGGGGCGTTAAGCCACCAAATTCACATTAACCCTGCGGGTAAGCAAAAGAATGTCAAAGGCGTGCCGGGGTCGCCGGGGCTTGCTGTGGGTAAAGGCTTCACGCCGCACATTAAAATGACCTTGAAGAACTGGGTGGCAAGGCATTCGTCAGATACGCAAAAAGAAATTCAACACTATCGCACCGCAGTTGATGTTACGCGCGGTCAAGTGGAGCATTTGTCGGGTTCATTAAGCGGTGAAATACCCGATGATGTGCGTTCTATTTTTCAGCTCTATCATCAACTGCTCGACGCCAATAGTTTGGGCCGAGAAGTTGAAGCCAAAATCAAAGAAGGCTGGGATGCCGCCTCTTCATTAAAGTTAGTGGTAGAGGCGTACGCGTCGCGTTTTCGCAGCATGTCAGACCCATACATGCAAGAGCGAGCAATTGATATTGTTGATCTGTCAGACCGTATATTGGTCAACATTTTAACCGAAGTGAAAGGCGAGAGTGTATCGCAACCAACCGCAACCGAAGCCAGCATACTGGTAGCCGAAGAAGTGTCGGCTCCCATGTTGGCTGAGTTTCCTCGTGAGCACCTAAAAGGGATTATTTCAATTCTAGGGTCTAACAACTCTCATGCTGCTATTTTGGCGCGAGCAATGGGCGTGCCTGCGGTGATGGGGTGCCAAAATGTGTCGCCCACCTTGTTAGAAGGTCGAGAAATCCTGCTCGACGGCTACTCGGGTGAAGTAATTGTTTCGCCAGAAAAAATGATTCGCGACGAGTTTGTGCAGCTTATTGAAGAAGAAGTGCAACTGGTTGAGCGAATAGAGTCTGAAGCCGGCCAACCCTGCGAAACCGAAGATGCATGTGGCATTGCGCTGCTGATCAACGCGGGGTTGTCTGCTGAATTGGAAATGGCCGCTCACGCTAATGAATGCGGCATTGGTTTGTACCGTACCGAAATCCCCTTTATGTTGCGCGAGCGCTTCCCGTCAGAACAGGAGCAAGTCGCGATTTATCGGCAAATCCTGCACAGTGTGCCCGGGCGTGAAATTACCATTCGTACTCTTGATGTGGGTGGCGATAAGCCCCTGTCTTATTTTCCCATTAACGAAGAAAACCCATTTTTAGGTTGGCGCGGTATCCGTTTAACACTCGATCATCCTGAGATTTTCCTTGTACAAGTTCGCGCCATGCTACGCGCCAGTATTGGTGATACGAAATTGGGGATTATGCTCCCTATGGTTTCGTCGGTGGGCGAAGTGAATGAGGCTCGCCGTCTTATCGACCAAGCCTTCTATGAGATTTGCGACGAAATCAAACACGAAGCAGTGTCTATTGCTAAGCCCAAGTTGGGGATCATGCTTGAAGTACCGTCGGTGCTTTATCAAATTCCTCAGTTGGCTCAACGGGTAGACTTTTTCTCGGTGGGAAGTAACGACTTAACGCAGTATTTGTTGGCCGTTGACCGCAATAATAGCCGCGTGGCCAGCTTGTATAGTAGTTATCATCCTGCGGTGTTGTCGGCCTTGAAAGACATTGTCACCCAAGCAAACAAATACGACGTGCCGGTGACAGTGTGTGGCGAGATTGCCGGAGAGCCGGGCGGTGCTGTACTGTTGGTTGGTATGGGATATCGCAAACTCAGTATGAACGCATTTAACCTACGTAAAATTAACTGGGTCGTGCGCAATATTAACGTACACGAATGTGAAGCTATCTTAGAAAAGGCGCTCGCTGCTGAAAGTTATGAAGAAGTACACGGTTACCTCAATCACTACCTTGAAAAGAAAGGACTAGGTGGGTTGGTACGTGCAGGTGCATAACTAAAAATCGCCATCCTTGGCTCCAGTGGAAACAGGTGAATAAACAAGGGAGGCTTATTTACCTACTGGACGGTTGAGGTTAAAAGTCAAAGCGGAATCCCGCTTGTACCTGGGTAAAGTCTTCACCTGAAGAGGTGGTTGGTTTACGGCCTTCGTCATTGTTAAACGCTTCAACGGCGGTCCACATTTTAAACTTGGTCGTAAAATGGTGGGCATATTCCACTTTTACTGAGTTTACATCGCCCGACGTATCACAGGCATCCACGGCATAGCGCGCATGAATTTGGTGAGGCCCCGTGCGGTAGCTTGCGTAAATAGCAGAGCTGCTTCGCGACTCTGTTCTACAGTGGTTTAATGCGTTTTGATTGCCTTCAATAGCGGCGTCGCGCAAGCGCACCGTACCGGTTAGGCTGCCCGCATAAATATCGTATTGGTCATCGGCATAGTGGTAAAACGCAGACAGAGTGATTTTATCTGTGACTTTCCACCAACCTCTAACTCCGTAAAGGTTTCCGGTGTTGTCACCACGGTTGTCTTTCGACCACGCGGCTTGCAATTTTACCGGCCCTTCTACCCATTGAGCGCCTAATTGGAATTGGTCGAGGGAGTCACCATCTTGGCCTTCCATTAGTACACTCGCACCGAAAGAAAGCTGGCCATGGTTGTAGTAGTACTGCAGCAAATCATCATCGCGGACAGAGCCCTGACGAATACTGTCTAGACCATCTGAAAAGTACGATGTTCTGAGGTAGCGGTGAAATACATTGGTTTGCGAGCCATAATAAAGCTCACCCCAATCGCCTTTCAAACCCACATACGCTAGGCGCAACGTAGGACCTTCGTTTTGTGTGAAGTCGACGATGTTTTCTTCGCGAATACCGTACTCTATCACACCCACAACATCTAAGCCGGGTTGCACCTTAGCTTGCGCTTTAATACCAACTCGGCTTAGGAAATCACGGCCGTTGGCACCGTCATCTGCGGTGCCAGCGTCAATGTAATCGGCACCTAAGCGAAGTGAACCATACACATCTACATTCGTGACTTCTGGCATGTCTGCATATGCTGATGTGGCATAGCTGGTGGCCAAAACACTGGTCACGATAGAGGCAATCTTACGCATTTTTTTATTCATGATTAGATCTCTGCTTGGTAGAGAGGTTAGCTTTACTCGTTGGCTTCAACGGCTGCGTTAATGACGTCTTTACCAATTTGACGCTCGAACTTCTTCCATACAGGCTTCATTGCTTGAACCCATGCTTGACGTTGTTCATCGGTCAGTTCCATTACTTTGGTTACGCCCGAATCTTCAATTAACTTGCGATCTTCGTTGGCTTTGTTTTTAGACATTTCGTTGCCATAGGCAATGGCATCGTCAAGCGCGCGTTTGATTTCAGTACGCAATTCATCAGGCAAACCCAACCAAAACTCGGCTGAGGTTACAACGAGGTAATCTAAAACACCGTGGTTAGAGGCAGTGATAAAAGGTTGCACCTCATAAAACTTCTTGGAGTAGGTGTTCGACCATGTGTTTTCCTGACCATCAATGGCGCGTGTTTGCAGCAGAGTAAATACTTCAGAGAAAGGCTTTTTCAGTGGGATGGCATCAACTTGTTCAAACTGTGCTTGCAGCACGTCAGAGGTCATGATGCGGAACTTCTTACCTTTGATCTGTTCTGGCGTCACAATGGGATCGTTCGACGACAACTGCTTCATGCCGTTGTGTAAATAACCCAAGCCAATCAAGCCGCGATTTTCAATTGAGCGCAGTAATGATTTGCCCGTTTCACTTTGTTGAAAGCGGTCTACCGCATCAATATCACGGAACAAAAAGGGCAAATCGAAAACTTGCAGCTTTTTGGTAAAGCTTTGAAATTTAGACAGCGACGGCGCGGCCATTTGCACATCGCCAAGTAGCATGGCTTCAAGTACTTTGTTGTCGTTAAACAATTGAGAATTTGGGTAAACACTCACGGTGACTTGGCCCGGCAAGCGTTGTTCAACCAATTCTTTGAATTTCATCGCCATGATCCCTTTTGGCGTATTTTCTGCAACAACGTGAGAAAATTTAATATCTACCGTACGCGCTATACTGGTAATAGGGGTGAATGCCGTAGCGGCTAATAAAAGTGAACCGATTAATTTGTTCAACATAGTGTTTTTTCCTCAACTCTGTGGTTTTTTGGTTATGGCTTTTAATTCACAGTTAAAAAAAAGCTGGCGATTAACATAAAATAAATGTTTCATTTACGACCTTGTGTAGAGCAGAGGTTATGCCAAAGTTGCTTTATGTATAACTATCATGGGGTTAGCTTTGTTTGTGGGTAAATGTTGAGAGTGAATGAGTCGAATGAGAAACATTAAAAAGCGCAGGATGGGTTGATTGTGAAACATCGCAGTGTTGATGATGTAGTCATCGGTTATGTCAACAAAGGTAATTTACTCGCACTGGGTGGGTTGATGTTGGTTTTTGCCGCGAGTGTGTTCTGGTATTTTTCTGGAAAGCAACACGGCGATCTATTACAAGTTCAAACTGACCAGACACAACGAGAAGTGTATTTGTGGATCCATCACTTTCAAGGGCTGCCACAAGTTATTGGTAAGTACCCTGAAGTCAGCGATTTACTGATGCACCCTACGCAAGAAAAGCAAGAATCGCTGAATTATTTTTTGCTGCAACTGACCGACACCATAGGGGTAAACTTTGCTTATATCTTCGACCGCAATGGCAAAGTGCTTGCTGCGAGCAATTTTTATAACGATTTAAATTTTATTGATGACGACTACAGTTTTCGACCTTATGTGCTGAGTGCCATGCGAGGAGACAATGGCAATTACATGGCGATAGGGATGAAAACCAAACAGCGCGGCTTTTATTTTTCAGCACCGGTGAGAGAAAACGGCGAGATTATTGGCGGTATCGCGTTAAAAGTGAACATTGACTTTCTGACCACGCTTAAAGCCGCCGATAATACCGACTTATTGTTCCTCGACGAGAAAAACATTGTGTTTCACTCAACCTCAGGGCGATTTGAGCGCAAAGCGCTGGTCAGGCTGTCGGAGCAAGATCAGCAAGCACTGATCGCAGAGAAGCGCTTCGACGGTCAACGTGTGCAGTCTATTGGTAATGGCTCAGTATTACCGCCGGGGATGAGTGAAGGCATGCAATTGCGAGTGGGGAATCACTACGGCTATTACACGGGATATAAACTGCCTATTCCGGGTATGAGTTGGTCGGTGATGAGCGTGTCTGGTTATGAGTATCGTATTAAACTCGTTGCAGAGTGGTGTGGCATATTTTTACTTATCTACACAGCTTTATCGGCGTTTTTATTAGTGTATAAAGGTCGTCGCCGGCACCATCGTGATATTGCTGCGCTAAATAGTTCTTTAGAACACCGCGTGCAGCAATTAGCTTCTAACCTCACGACTAAGAATGAAGAGTTAGAGCAGTCTTTGGCGCACTACAAACACACGCAAAAAGAGCTGGAAGCAACCCAGTCTGAATTAATCCAAACTGCTAAGTTAGCGGTACTCGGCGAGATGGCGGCAGGGTTAAACCACGAGTTGAATCAGCCTTTACAAGCCCTGATCGCTTATTCACAAAACGGCAAAAAGTTTATCGCTCGCAATAATATTGCGCTGGCTGAAAAGAACTTAGAAGAAATTGCGCTCATTGCGACTAATATGGCGGAAACGGTCGCTAAATTTAAAGTGTTTTCTCGAAAAGCCATGCCAGACAGTCGCAATTGTCGGATAGAGGAAATTCTCAACAATGTGTCGGCCATCGTCACGCCACAATTATTGCAAAACCACATTGAATACCACATTCAATTAGAATCTCACGATATGATGGTAAATTGTGAACCGGTTATGATTGGGCAAGTATTGGTTAATCTCGTTTCTAACGCCAGTCACGCATTGGCAGACACGGAGAATGGTAAGATTACCGTGTATGTAGCCGAACGCGGTGAGAGTGTGTCGATTGATGTGATCGATAATGGCTCGGGTATGAATGAAGAAGTGTTAAACAATATCTTTGAGCCTTTCTTTACGACCAAAGAAAAAGGCCTTGGCTTGGGACTCACCATTTCCCGAAGGATAGTTGAAGCCCAGAACGGCACGTTGAGTGCCAGAAACATGCAGCCTCACGGCACTGCATTCACCATTGTTCTTCCAAAATAAAAGGCGGTAGGGAGCAAGAATTTGAGCTTGTTAAAAGTTATGGTTGTCGACGACGAAAAACACGTTCGCGAATCGTTGCAACAAACATTATTACTCGAAGATTTTGACATTGAGGCCTGTGAAAGTGCTCAAGATGCCTTAACGCGTATTGAGCCTAATTGGGAAGGCATTGTGATCACCGACATCAATATGCCGGTGATGAACGGCGTTGAGCTCTTAGAGCGTATTCAGTCTATCGACCGCGATATTCCTGTTATTGTACTCACAGGCCATGGCAATGTGTCTTTGGCAGTCGAAGCTATGCGTTTAGGGGCGTATGACTTTCTTGAAAAACCCTTTTCAGTCGACGTATTGATTGAAACCGTGTCACGAGCGATGGAAAAACGCCGTCTGACGCTGGAAAACCGTAATCTACGTCGGGAATTAGCCGCGTCGGAACAACCCGGCCCACGCATTATTGGTCGCCACCCGTCTATTGTGCGGCTAAGGGGCTTGCTTGATAAGGTAAAAGACACGCCTGCTGATGTGCTGATCAACGGTGAAACCGGAACGGGCAAAGAATTAGTGGCGCGTTATTTACACCACCACAGCCAGCGTCGCCAAAAGCCTTTTGTTGCCATTAATTGCGGTGCCTTACCTGAAACGATTATTGAAAGTGAACTCTTCGGGCATGAACCCGGCGCGTTTACCGGGGCGAGTAAAAAGCGTATTGGTAAGTTTGAACATGCTAACGGTGGCACCTTGATGCTGGATGAAATTGAAAGCATGCCGCTGAATTTGCAAACCAAATTGCTGCGGGTTCTGGAAGAGCGCAAAGTGGAGCCGTTGGGATCTAATAAACAAGTGCCACTGGATATCCGCATTATTGCAGCGACCAAAGAAGATTTGCGAGAACTGGCGGACAAAGGTGAGTTTCGCTCCGATTTGTATTACCGCTTGAATGTGATCCAAGTGGATATTCCGGCCTTGCGTCATCGCAAGTCTGATATTCCTTTGTTGTTTGAACATTTTATGGCGATGGCGGCTTACCGCTATGGTTCAGAAACCCCAAGTTTATCTGACGCGCACGCTCAAGCTCTAACGAATAACGACTGGCCGGGTAATGTCAGAGAGCTGAGAAACGTTGCCGATTGTTTTACCTTGTTGGGTGAATCAAGAGCGTTTGGGCACGTGCCAGAAAATGCAGACTTCTCTGCTGGTGCACTTACATTGTCTGAGCAGATGGATCATTTTGAAGAATCAGTCATTCGCAACAGCCTGAATTGTCACAATGGGGTGCTAAAAGAAGTACAGGCAAGTTTGGGCATAGGGCGCAAAACACTGTATGAAAAAATGAAAAAGTTTAATATCGATAAATCGCACTTCAAACCCGAATAACCGATGTGCCCTTTGCCACACATTACCGATTAGTGATGTGTGGCAACCCACCCATATTTTACCTACCCAAAAAACGCATTTTAAAAAAGATCATACAAATCAGGTTGTTAACAAAATTTAACAATCTGGCATCGTGCTTGCCATAGCAGTGTTACTTTTCGTTAATGAGATAACAACAATGAGGCAAATAATTAACAGGGCCGAAGATGTCCTCATCGGCGTGCTCCTCGTGATGACAACGTTGCTTGTCTTCGTGGAAGTCGTGTTGAGATTTGGTTTCGACACGGGTTTGCATTGGTCACAAGAAGTGACTGCACTCTTGGTCGGCTGGATGGTTTTGCTCGGCGCGTCATGGGCTTTGCGCGAGAGAGCGCACATTGGGGTAGATTTTCTACTCGACAAATTTTCCAACAAGGTACGCCCAATCATTATTGCAGTAGGCTGCATTGCGAGTTTGGTGTATTGCGGTTTGCTAGGGTATGGCGGTTATGTGTACCTGAGCAAAATGAAGCTTATTGGCTTGGAACTAGACGACCTTCCAGTGAAAAAGTGGGTGGCATTTTCCGTGTTGGTTATTGGGTTTGTATTGCTCGGTTACCGCATTCTGGAAATTCTATTCAACGTGGTTCGCGGTAAACAAGACACTTTCCATGTGCACAAAGCCAACGAAGTGAGCAAAGCATTTGAAGATTCAGAAGAGGTGAAATCATGACCGCGCTAGCCCTATTTGCCTGTTTGTTTATTTTAATGCTGATAGGTGTGCCTGTTGCAATTGCTTTAGGCTTGTCGTCAGTGATCACGATTTTGTTTTTTACCAATGACTCTTTGGCATCGGTGTCGCTTAAAATGTTTGAAGCGGTATCGGAACACTACACGTTATTGGCAATCCCGTTTTTTATTCTGTCATCGTCATTTTTATCAACCGGTGGCGTGGCCCGTCGTTTGATTGATTTTGCTATTGCTTCTGTAGGGCATGTTCGAGGCGGATTGGCGATGGCATCGGTACTGGCTTGTATGTTGTTTGCTGCCGTATCTGGCTCGTCCCCTGCTACTGTTGCCGCTATTGGCTCAATTGTTTTGGTGGGCATGGCGCGCAGTGGCTATCCGTTGGATTTTGCCGCCGGTACTATTTCAACCGCAGGTACACTGGGGATTCTCATTCCCCCTTCTATCGTAATGCTTGTTTATGCATCAGCTACCGAAGTGTCAGCTGCGCGTATGTTTGAAGCAGGGGTGATACCCGGCCTATTAATGGGCTTGAGCTTGATGGTGGTGATATACATCGTCGCGATTAAGAAGAAGCTCCCTGCTGCGCCTTTCCCCGGCGTGCGCCGGTTGTGCAGCACAGGTGCTAAGGCAATGGGCGGGCTTATGCTCATTGTTTTAGTACTTGGGTCTATTTACGGTGGTATTGCTAGTCCAACCGAAGCGGCTGCCGTTGCTGCTGTGTATGCATATTTGGTGTGCATTTGGGTATATCGCGATGTTGGCCCGCTGAAGGGCGTTAAGTGGCGCAATGACAACGAGAACTTGCTGGTAGCTGTGGTGCGTAACGCAATTGCGTTGCCGGTAGCAATTGTTAAATCTGCGGTCGACAAAGACGTTGCCGGTATGGTGAAAGAGTCTGCACGTGTGAGCGTTGTGCTATTGTTCGTGATCGCCAATGCCATGTTGTTCGCATATGTATTAACCACCGAGCAAATCCCACACGGTATCGCAGCTACGCTTGTTGAGTGGGGCTTACCTGCATGGGCATTTTTGATCTTAGTTAACGTACTGCTATTGGTAGCCGGTAACTTTATGGAGCCGAGTGCCATCATTATGATCATGGCGCCTATATTATTCCCCATTGCGACACAGTTGGGTATCGACCCTATTCACTTCGGCATCATCATGGTGGTGAACATGGAACTGGGCATGCTAACGCCGCCAGTGGGGTTGAATCTGTTTGTCACATCGGGAATTACCGGCAAGAGTATGTTGTGGACCATTCGCGCCTGCTTGCCGTGGTTGGGGCTAATGCTGATTTTCTTGATGATGATCACCTACATTCCGGCCATTTCTTTGTTCTTACCTGAAATGCTGCACGCCAGCTAATGACCGACGGTGGTAGCGCCTCTTGTAAAGGCGTTACCACTCATTGAATTACAGTGTTAGGTAACCCTATGACAACCACAACAACTACCACTCCGACCAAGCGTTTATTTACGCATTATGCGGGTTTTAATTTGCTCGAAATTCCGTTGTTAAACAAGGGAACAGCATTTTCTGAACAAGAGCGTTGGGCATTTAATTTAACCGGTTTGATCCCCCCTCGATTCGAGTCGATCGAAGAGCAAGCGCGCCGCGCGTATATGCAGTATTCAAGCTTTACCGACCCAATTAACAAACACATCTATCTACGTGCTATTCAAGACAAGAATGAAACCTTGTTTTATGCGCTGTTAAATCAGTACTTAGATGAAATGATGCCGATTATTTACACCCCAACTGTGGGCGCGGCATGCGAGAAATTTTCTGATATCTATCGACACAATCGCGGACTGTTTTTGGCCTATAAAGACAAAGACCGTTTAGATGAAGTGTTGCGCAATGCGCCCAAGCGCAATGTGAAAGTTATCGTGATCACCGATGGCGAGCGTATTCTCGGCCTAGGCGATCAAGGTATTGGTGGCATGGGGATCCCAATTGGTAAGCTGTCATTGTATACCGCTTGCGGCGGGATCAGCCCAGCTTATACTTTGCCGATTACCCTTGATGTTGGTACTAACAACCAAAAATTGCTAGACGACCCGTTTTACATGGGCAATCGTCATACCCGTATTGCTCAAGATGAGTACGATGAATTTGTTGATTGTGCAATGCAAGCAATTGCCCGTCGTTGGCCCGATGCGCTGATTCAGTTTGAAGACTTTGCGCAGCCTAATGCAATGCCAATTTTGAACCGATATCGCGATGTGTATCGTTGTTTCAATGACGATATACAAGGTACCGCTGCGGTGACTTTGGGTACGCTTGTTGCGGCATGCTTCAGAAAGCAAGACTCGCTACTTAACCAGCGCATTGTTATTGCGGGGGCAGGAAGTGCGGGTTGCGGTATTGCAGAACAAATTATTCGGTATATGGTTGCTGGCGGTATGAGTGAAAAAGAAGCCCGCAGCCGTTTGTACATGGTTGATCGTTTTGGCTTGTTAACCGATGATTCTGAAGATCTGCGTGATTTTCAGCAAGCATTGGTTACTCGCAACGAAGACATGGCTGATTGGCAATACAGTGGCGATTTCCCGACCTTGATGGACGTAATTCACTGCGCTAAACCCACCATACTAATTGGCGTGTCGGGGCAATATAAACTGTTCAATGAACAGATCGTCTTGGCTATGAACAGCGCCACTGAACGGCCGATTATTTTTCCATTGAGTAACCCGATCTCTCAAGTAGAAGCTGAACCTACCGACATTCTCAAATGGACAAATGGCAATGCCATTATCGCCACGGGCAGTCCGTTCTCTGCACTTGAGTTCGAGGGCCGCAGCTATACTATTAGCCAGTGCAATAACGCGTATATTTTCCCTGGTATCGGCTTAGGTGTGGTGTCTGCCAATATTGAAAAGATCACTGACGATATGTTGTTAAGTGCCGCTGATACGTTGGCAGACTGGTCAACACGACACATTTCGTCCGCGTCTTTTGCGTTGCTTCCGTCGTTAAAACAATTGCCAGAACTCAGCAAAGAGATCGCGTTCAATGTAGCTAAAGTCGCGCAGCAGCAAGGGCTGTGTGGGCAATTCTCTGACGCGGCTTTACTGAAGGCTATTGACGATAACTTCTGGCGACCGGAATATCGCGAGTACTATAGAACAACGCCATAACAACACCCTCTGTACTCTACATAGTGCGTTGTCTGCGCCAACTCATTTTGAGTTGGCGCTTTTATTTGCGCCAAAATCCGTCGAGATTTCCCTTCATAGCGGGATAAATGACCTCTTAATGTCATTAAATTGTGATAAGGTACGCCCCCTTGAAGGAAAAGGAGTGGGCGTTTGGATCCCGTACTAATTATATTGTTGAGCTGTGTTGCGCTCGGACTCATTGTCGGCACATTAGCAGGCATGTTAGGGATCGGTGGTGGCCTATTAATCGTGCCAGCACTTGTGTTTTTGTTAACCCATTTTTTGAATATGGACCCCGCTCACGCGATGCCAGTTGCCGTGGCGACCTCCCTTTCTACCATTATTTTCACGGGCTTCTCATCGGCAAGGGCGCACCATAAACTCGGTAACCTCAATCAGCATATTATTATCTGGTGTGGGCTTGGCATCGCCATCGGGGCGACAGTGGGCGCACAGGTTGCGAGTTGGATGCCTGGCGATATTCTTAAACACGTTTTTGCAGTATTGGTTGCCTTGCTTGCTGTTCACATGATTTTTGGCAAACGCAAAGCGTCGCAACACACCGCTAATCAAGGCACTTTAATTGTGATTGGTGTGGTGGTCGGCATATTATCTGCGATTATGGGAATTGGTGGTGGTGCACTACTCGTTCCCGCTTTAGTATGGTTTCAAGTAAACATGCGTCAAGCGATAGGGTGCGCGGCTCTCAGCGGGTTGGTTATTGCCATTTTCGGGTCAGCCAGCTTTGTGTACGCGGGTTGGTCGTTAACGCATTTACCGCAATATTCATTGGGGTATGTATATTTACCTGCCACTATAGGCATTGTTAGCACCTCAGTTTTTACTGCGGGTATGGGCGCACGTCTTGGACAGCGCATGAACACCGATTTATTGAAAAAAGTGCTTGCTGGTCTGCTGGTGTTGATCAGTATTCGCATGATTATAGGAATGGAATAGTACATGACAGAGTCTGCTTATCTGGTCTTCCCGAACATTGACCCCGTGATCTTTAGCATAGGGCCACTCAGTGTTCGTTGGTATGGCATGATGTATTTAATTGGCTTTATTGCCGCTTATTTGTTGGCTAAAAAGCGTTTACCCAATACAGATTGGACCAAAGAGCAATTGAGTGATCTCTTGTTCTGGGGATTTGTGGGTGTGATTTTAGGCGGGCGTCTTGGTTACGTCTTTTTCTATCAATTCGAAATGTTTATCAATGACCCAACTTATTTGTTTAAGATCTGGCAAGGGGGTATGTCATTCCACGGTGGCCTGCTAGGCGTGATTGGGGCGATGTACTGGCAATCCAGAAAATTGGGTGCGTCGTTTTTGCAAGTTGGCGATTTTGTTGCACCGTTAGTGCCTATTGGTTTGGGTGCGGGCAGAGTGGGGAACTTTCTCAATGGCGAGCTATGGGGAAGAACCACAGATGTGCCTTGGGCTATCATCTTTCCGGGAGCTGGTGATGCGCCACGACACCCTTCTCAGCTTTATGAGTTTGCACTTGAAGGCGTACTGCTGTTTATTATTTTATGGCTCTATTCGGCAAAACCACGAGCGACAGGCGCAGTGAGCGGCGTCTTTTTATTAGGTTATGGTTGCTTCCGTTTTATTGTAGAATTCTTCCGTGAACCAGATAAACATCTGGGGCTTTACGAAATTGGTTTAAGTCAGGGACAATTGCTTTGCTTACCCATGATTATTTTGGGATTATGGCTCCTAGTACGAGCGCATAAAAGTCATTCTCCGGCACCGGCCGCACAAACAAAATAAAGAATTGGCATGAAAGAATATCTGCAACTAATGCGTCATGTGCGCGACAACGGCATTAAGAAAGAAGATCGCACAGGTACAGGCACCTTGAGCGTATTTGGTTATCAAATGCGGTTTGACCTGTCTGAAGGCTTCCCATTGGTGACCACCAAAAAATGTCACCTCCGCTCAATTATTCACGAGCTTCTGTGGTTTTTAAAAGGCGAAACTAACATCGCGTATCTGAAAGACAACGGTGTGTCTATTTGGGATGAATGGGCCACTGAAGACGGTGAGTTAGGGCCTGTTTACGGGCATCAATGGCGCAGCTGGCCAGGGCAAGACGGTGCGACCATCGATCAAATTGCCGATGTAGTTAACCAAATTAAAACCAACCCAGATTCGCGACGTTTGATCGTGAGTGCTTGGAACCCCACGGTGCTGCCAGACGCAGGTATTTCGCCAAAAGAAAACGCCGCGGCAGGGAAACAAGCCCTACCGCCTTGCCATACGCTGTTTCAGTTTTACGTGTTAGACGGCAAGTTGTCGTGTCAGTTGTATCAACGCAGTGGCGATATTTTCCTTGGCGTACCTTTCAACATAGCCAGTTATGCCTTGTTGACAATGATGGTAGCGCAAGTGTGCGACCTAGAAGTGGGTGACTTTATCCATACCCTTGGCGACGCCCATTTGTACCTAAACCATTTGGAGCAAACTGACACCCAACTGGCGCGCACGCCATACCCTCGCCCAACCATGCGTATTAACCCAGACGTGAAAGACATTTTTGGCTTTACGTTTGAAGACTTTGAATTAACGGATTACCAAGCCCACCCCCATATAAAGGCGCCTGTCGCTATATAATAAAAACTACAGGAAGTGGCATGACGACAAATATTTTAATTTGTGACGATTCTGGCTTTGCGCGAAGACAGATGGCAAGGAGCATTCCAGACAACTGGGACGTGTCTATTTCCTATGCCATTAATGGTGTAGAGGCTATCGATCTTATTCGCCAAGGAAAAGGCGACGTCATGTTTCTCGACCTGAACATGCCTGTTATGGATGGTTATCGTACCATGCAGATGATCAGAGAACAGGATTTGCCTTGTTTGGTCATTGTGGTTTCGGGGGATGTGCAGCCCGAAGCACGGTCGCGAATGATCGCCATGGGGGCGCTCGACTTTATTCGAAAACCCATTGATAACGCGAAGCTGGTTACCTTACTGCAACAGTACGGGATATACACGGGTGACGCTGCCTCAACGCAGCGCAAGCTCGACACGCAGTTAGACGATGACAGTGAAGACGACTGTTTAGATGCGTATCGTGAAATGGTGAATATTGCCATGGGCCGAGCTGGCGAAAGTTTAGCAACCGTACTTGATGAATTTGTTGAACTGCCTATTCCCAATGTGAATTTAATTGAAACCAATGAAATTCACATGGCAATTGCCGAAATCAACCAAAACGACAGTGTATCAGCGGTATCAAAAGGTTTTGTTAGCGCTGGTATTGCAGGCGAAGCACTGCTTATTTTCAATGACACCAACTTCGAAAACATCATCGACTTATTGCATTACCCGAATAAAAATAGCAGTGAGCAGCTTCAACTAGAGGCCTTGATGGATATTTCAAATATTTTGATAGGGGCGTGCCTCAATGCGTTGTCGGCGCAATTAAATGTGAACTTCAGCCACAGCCAGCCTATTTTGTTGGGGCAACATCGGGGGCTAGACGTACTGCTCGACGATAATATTTCTCGCTGGAACAAAGTCATGGCGATCGAAATTGCGTATGCCATAAAAAGTAAAAACATCAGTTTTGATTTGTTGCTACTGTTCCCCGACGCTTCAATGAATCGTATTTATACGCGCTTGGTCAACACACATGAGGACGATTGATTATGCGTGATGCGGTGAAAGAGTTATCCAGTCAACACTGGCAGCACGAATTGCTCAGCTCACTGGAAGTGGGCATTGTGGTAATGGACAAAGACTTTAATGTCGAAGTGTGGAACCAGTTTATGGAAAACCACAGTAATTTGTTACCACGACAAATTTGTGGCTCTCCTTTATTTGAGCATTTTGATGAAATTGATGAAGGGTGGTTGCGCTTAAAAACCGAGCCTGTGTTTAACTTGCGCACGCCGGTATTTATCATTTGGGAACAACGCCCTTATTTGTTCAGGTTTGGTGTTAATCGCCCCATTACGTCTGCCTCGGCGCGTATGTACCAGAACATCACTATTTTTCCACTGACAAATTTAAATGGTGAGGTAGACCGCATTTGTATGTTGGTTTATGACGTCACCGATCAAGCTTTAAGCAAGTTACAAATTGAAGGGTTGAATGCCGAACTCAGAACCATGAGTCGGGTGGATGGACTGACAGGTTTGTATAATCGTCGTTACTGGCAAGAGCGCTTTGACAGTAATTTTAAATTGGCGAAACGCCGAGAAAGCCCCGTCACTGCGATGATGCTGGATATTGACCACTTCAAAGCGGTGAACGATACCTTTGGGCATCAAGCCGGTGATAAAGTGATTCAAAAGCTGGCAGAAGTGATCCGAGAAAACTTGCGGGAAACTGATATTGCTGGGCGCTACGGCGGCGAAGAGTTTGCGATTGTTTTGGTTGATACAGACCAATCGAGCGCGAAATCTGTAGCTGAACGTATACGTGTTATGGCCAGCGAATGTGCGGTGGAACACGAAGGGCACACCATTGCCTTTACCGTTAGTGTGGGGTTAGCGGTGTTTTCAAATCAACACCGCTCTGCAATGCAGTGGCTAGAAATGGCAGACCAAGCGCTGTACGAAGCAAAGCAGTCTGGGCGCAACCGAGTTATTAGCTTTTAGCTTTACTTGACGGTGTAGCGGCAATTGCCAGCGTTAATGTGTTTTTCAGTTCTTGATAAGGAACTGGCTTAACCAGGTGATAGCGCACACCAGCGGCCCTGGATGCTGCTTTATCGGCTTCATAGGCATTACCTGTTACTGCAATTAGTGGCACGTTTGGCTGCTTAGATCGCATTCTTCTCGCTACCTCAAGGCCATTGAGGTCGGGTAAATTAATATCCAGCAGTACCACATCAAAAGCTTCCCGTTTAAACGCATCCAACGCGCTTTCGCCGTCTCTTGTTAATGTGCAACGATAACCTAAGTTTTCTACCATATTATTCACAATCTCCGCATTCATTGGCTCGTCTTCTACAATCAATACGTGTTTGTCTGCGGTAGAGAAGTTATTGAAATCTCGGTTGGTTGCCAGTTGATGTAAAGCATCAATAAAACGGGGTTTGTCGATGGGTTTTATAAAAACATGGGCGATATCGAGTGAGGATTGCGCGACCATATTTGCCATCTCAGGGGCGGCAGATACAATAATAAATGCAGGCGCTTTTTTGCCAAGCATCGCGTTTACACTGGTGGCAAGTTCCACGCCATCAAGCCCCGGCATGTAGTAGTCAGCCACTATTACGTCGAAGCTCGACAATCTGTCGCTTTCAGCCATTAACGCAACACCAGAGCGGAATAGCTCCACATGAAAGCCTTCATACTGAATAAGGCTGGCAATATGTAAGCGACTAATTTCGAGGTCGTCTACCACCGCCACTCGTAGCCGTTTTACAATCGGCGTTTTCGGTTTTGTGGTTTCGGCTCGTTCAAAGGGGATGAGTAAGCTAAAACTAGACCCAATATGCAGTTGACTGGCAATGTGAATTTCACCGCCTATTTGATGTAATTTTTCACGGCTTAACGTGAGCCCGACTCCTGTGCCGGGAATGCGGCGGTTAATCGCGTTTTCAAGCTGCACAAAGCGTTCAAATATAGTGCTTTCTTGATCAGCGGGAATACCTAAACCTGTGTCGGTGATTGTAATCTTTAAATAATTGTCGTCGGCACTCACAGTAACGCTCACCGAGCCTTTTTCGGTGTATTTAACGGCGTTGTCTAATACGCTGATAAATGCGAAGCGTATGCTCTCAGGGTAACTCAGAATGTTTTCTGGTAATGCTGTGGTGCAGGTAAATATTAAGTCGATGTTTTTGTCTCGGCACAAGCTTGCAAAGGGAGAATAGGCTTCATCAATAAGCTCATACAAATTAAAGCTCTGTTTATTACTGGTGTGTGACGCATTGTCATTACCTAATATATCAACCAAGTTAGAAACCAGATCGAGCAAGCGATAACAAGAACGCTCGGCGCGTTTAATTAGTACATCTTGCTTTTCTCGCATGTTGGGCAGCAACTCTAATGTGCCAATAATAGCGCTCACAGGGCTGCGGAATTCATGCCCCATTTTATGAAGAAATTGCACCTTCAATTGGTCGGCTTTAGTGGCGTGAGCGCGTTCCAAGCGCGCTTCAGCCTTGGCTTGTTTCGCTTGTTTGAATTGTTCTACTACTAGCTTTTCGAGTGGCTTAAAGAGAACAATAATCGAGCCGATCATCAGCGCTAATGACAGTAACCACGCCACCAACCTAGATTGCTGTTGATGGTCTAACTGTGCTGAGTAATACGACTCAAAAAGCGCAACCGCTTTATCGAGCCTGTCGAGAATATGCGATGCTTGATGTAACGAGATGGCGTATGGGGCTAATGGCGTGTCTTTGTTTGACTCTGCTAGCATTAAGGCATTCGATGCATAGCGCTTTACTTGCGTATCCAGCGCCTCTCCTTCCAGAAAATAAAGGCGTTTAAGCGTGGGGGGTAGCTTTACTAATTCGTCGTTAATCGGTTTGCGGCCAACCAGCTTTTCGTGACTCTCTGCAAATTCCAAGCTCACACCTTTGAGCTGCTCTTTGATGTACTGCTGTTCATTTACAGAATTCGAGTTGCGAATCATCTGATTCATTAGTGCAATTCTCTGAGATAGCATGCGCTGCTTTCCCGCAATGTTTATAACGGTGGGGCCAAGGGCGTTTTGCGTATAAGTGTAATGGGAGTAAAAGAAAGACGCTGTTGTTAATAACGCCAGTACCACAAGCGTTAACGCATAAGTTCTAAATATTCTCAAACGCAATGACTGACTTGTAATCATAGAATCCCTGAATGAGTTGCGCATGCCAAAGACGTGAAGGAGCGAAGGTTACACATTAAGGATAGTCGACCGGAATTCTAATCGTCAAATAAGATTACGCGATTCACGTGGTGCGACAGGAGCAATTTTGTTGGGGTGGGTTTTGATTTAAATATCCAATATCGCTAGGTTTTATTGTTTTCCAATTGGTAAATACGATGCTTTATCGAGCGCAGAAACAACAA
Organism: Alteromonas sp. ABE4_545; assembly: GCF_056161325.1. Lineage (NCBI taxonomy): Bacteria > Pseudomonadati > Pseudomonadota > Gammaproteobacteria > Alteromonadales > Alteromonadaceae > Alteromonas > Alteromonas sp. ABE4_545. The sequence goes on along the minus strand of NZ_JBSWYY010000005.1, from coordinate 149,640 downwards.
TGCGGGGATAACCATTAACGCGGTTAAAATAAAGAACAACGACCAATTTCCATTGAGCCAATCGACTAAATATCCGCTACTCGACGCAAGCAAAGTACGGCCTGACACACTCAGCGAAGCCATAAGCGCATACTGAGTGGCTGAAAACTGTTTATTACACAGTAACGAGATAAAGGCGACCATTGCTACCGCACTCCAAGAGGCGGTAAAGCCATCTACAATAACGGTAGCCGCAAATAACCATTTATTGGGTCCAACTTCGGCGATGATTGAGAACATTAAATTGCTCGCTGCCATAGCGATGCCTGCAATCATTAATCCGCGATAAATGCCGTAGCGAATATTCACTAAGCCGCCAACAATGGAAAACAAAATTGTTACCCACCAATTGAGCAACTTAGACAGCAACCCGATATCGCCATTAGAAAAACCAATTTCTTTGTAAAATACAATGCTCATTCTACCGAGAAACGCTTCGCCAATTTTGAACAAGAAGATGAAAAGTAAAATGGATAGTGCGAAGCGAACACCATTGCGGCTGAAAAAGTCTTGAAATGGCGCGATTAGCGTAGAATAAATCCAATCTCCTGCGCTTGTGTAACGCGCGGACGAGGCTTGTTCTAACGTGGTATTGGGCTCTTTGGCATACCAGGTGGCAACCATTAATATCGCCATCATCAGTGCCATTAAACCGTATATTTGCGGCCAAGGCCAACCTGCGCTATCAGCCACAAAAAAGGGAATCGCTCCTAAACCGCCATAGCCAGTCCACCAACCTGCGGTAGCTAAAGATGACGCCGCTGACAGTTTTTCTTTTTCATTGTCTGCGATAATGTCGATGCGGTAAGCGTCAATGGCAATATCTTGTGTAGCGGAAAACAGGGCAATAGCAAAACCAATAGCAGCCACGGCAAACAATTGCGTTTGGGCTTGGATCGTCGTCATTAACAAGCAGGCACCGACTACACCGCTTTGCATTAAAAAAATCCAGCTGCGCCGTCGCCCAAGCCCCGGCAGGCGTATTTTATCTATTAGCGGCGACCATAAAAAATTGAAAGAATAAACGGCAAATATTGCACCAAATAAGCCTATGGTTGAGCGAGATAGCCCCTCATCTTTGAGCCATGCAGACATAACAGAGCCGATCATGATCCAGGGTAGTCCACTGGCTATGCCGAATAAGAAAACGGTAACCAAACGGCGATCGCGAAAATGCTTAAGGTGCGAGAGTAACATACGGGCTCTACTAACAAATAAAACGCGTACATTGGATCACGAATGACGCCTAAGCGCAAGGTGGGATAGAGCGACTAGCGGGGTAATTATTCTTTGTGAATAATGTATTTAAGGGCGAATACCGACACAATCTTGAGGGCAAACCCCCGTGCCTTCCAAATAATAAAGGCAATCGTGTAGCTCTTCTTTAAGCAACAGGTTTTGTCTGAGGTCTTCTTCTGGCCAAAAATGCACTTGATGAAGCAAGTGCCAAAATACCCGTTCTCTTTGGGAGTAGTTGGCGTCAATCGCTGGCTCTAGTAGCCCCCATTCTTCCATGGTATCCCAAAAAAATAGGTCAAGCTCGGCATGTGGTAACTCACCCCGCCAAAAAGCACGGAGGTAATAACACAATTGCTTTGCCTTTTTTTCGACAAAGGAGAGTACTTGCATTTCTACGCCTAAATGAGAATGAATGTCTTTTCGATAGTATAGAAGTTTTTGAATTTATTTCATGGAAAATATCGCGGTTTATTCCAATTCGATGAAATTCAATGAAAAAAAGGTATATATAGTTAAACCTTTATTTTTTGTTTAATAAATGAACTGAAAACGGCGATTTATTGATATAAATATTTTTAGTGTGTGCAAAACATTGACCACGCCGAGAGCGCGTATTCACACAGGTGTAGCGGTATGTATCAGTATTTATTTACGCATTAAGCATAGCCGAGCGTATAAAAATTACCAACCCAAATATGTAAGCCAACTATACACCTCATTACCCAACCAACGCACTTCAGGCGAGAGCGCTTCAGCATAATGGCCTCCTACTGTGTAGGAATGGCTTGTATTGAGCATTCGTTGACGATAATGCATTTTTAGCCCAGTTGCTGCTGCGTATTTGCGCGCCTTCACTGTGCTCATTTGCCATTGATTTCCTTGAGGAAGTGTAAGATCCAACACGGGATAAGTAGACTGCGCAATGTGACTAGCAATACGCTTGTTTTCACTGCGATCAGGCCAGTAAGGGCTAATAGAAACCAGAGTGTCTGGGGCATTAAGTTGGCCTTTGTTGAACAGAGGCACCAACGCGGCTGCAGTCATCCCCTCCGCAATCACAAAGGTATAGCCTGAATATCGCTGTGCATACCCATAGAGTGCATTAACTTGTTGGGTTAATTGAGTTTCGGTTGTGGGGTAGTCTGCGTATAACGCGGTGTAAACTTGGTTGGGGTAAAGTGGGGGATTTGTGGTGTCATCGCTGGAGGCGGTGTCTGCGGTGGTGGTTTCAGCACTGTTAGAGGCATTGCTATTCGCTGGTGAGATGGGCACGTCCGACACCGCAGTCATTGCTGGCTGCAGTAGTGTACGCCAGCCCTTGCTGTTGAGGAAGCGGGCTAACGCTTGCGCCGATCCCAAAGACAAACCTTGATTTCCTGGTTCAACCAACACGATGGCGACACCTCTGGACAAAGGTAAATGTGAGGGGGAGTCAAATAAGGGGACTTCCTGTTCGCCAACGAGTAGGGGGGTAAACTCGTCATTGTGAAACTGGCGTGCAATGTCTTCCATTGCCAAGGCGTGAACAAAAGGGCACGACAGCAGGTATATAAACGCACACACCCATATGGCGAGTCGTTGATACGCTTTGCTCACTATAGCCCCTTTTGTATTTACACACCCATATCTTACTATCGGTCACAACCAAAAAAACTAAAGGGGAGCAGGAGAATATCGACTAAAAGGCAAAGGGGCGGTAAAACGCAGTTGAGTGTTATTGGTTGGATGCATGCAAATAAGACATTCGGCGTGCAGTTGTAAGCGCTCAGCCAGCGCCAAAGCTGTGGGGTGGGCGTATAGCCGATCGCCTAAAATAGGGTGGCCTAAGCTAAGCATATGCACGCGTAATTGGTGCGAACGCCCCGTAATTGGCGTTAACTCCACCAACGTACTCTCTGGCTCGTTTTCCACCACGCGATAGTGAGTGGTAGACGGTTTGCCACGGTCGTGGTCAACCATTTGTTTGGGGCGGTTTGGCCAATCACAAATTAACGGCAGATCCACCGTACCTTGCTGCTTCTCTGGAGTACCAAACACTCGCGCAAAATAACGTTTTTGGGTTTGGCGTTGTTCGAATTGTTTGGAAATATGGCGGTGAGCGGCCTTGTTCAAGGCCATGACTAAAACACCTGAGGTGGCCATATCGAGCCGATGAACAATACTTACCGTAGGAAATACCCTTGCTGCCCGTGTATAGGCAGAATCTTTGTGATGTTCAGCTTTACCCGGCACCGACAATAGCCCGCTGGGCTTATTGATCACTAGCAAATCGTCGTCTTGGTAGAGAATATCTAAATACGGCCGCATCGGCGGCCGGTATACAAAATCAGGGTTTGGCATAGAATTTACGGGTTATTGACCACAATGCGTATTGCTTCAAGCTCAACATCGGCTTGTTGCAAGACTTTATCTAACTCAGCAATCTGATTATCTATGAAACTGATTTCACTGTCACGAATGGCTGGGTTTTGTTGTTGTAAATCTTTCAAGCGCTGGCGCTCGTTCCCTAACTCTTCATGCATGTTCGCAATGGCGTCGTGCAAAATACGGTTGGCTTTGTTGTGGGCCAGTTTACTCGCTTTTTCCAATTGCTGAGTAATGGGTTGTTGTAATGCTTGCACCAACTGGTGGGCAATCTTTTTACCCACAGGGCGGTGTATATCAAACACGTGTGTCATTTCGTCGCCATTCGGGTTGATACACAAACGAATAGGCGTGGGCGGTAAAAAACGGCCAAGTTGCAATTCAGACGGAGCTTGCGCGGCTAGGGTATACATAATTTCTAACCAATATGCCCCTGTTGGTAGGCTCTTATCTTTGATAAAACCCATACTGCTTTTACCTAAAACATCGGTTAGCACTACATCTATAGCCGTGTGTACGAGCGGGTGGTCCCACGTAAGGAAGTGCACATGTTCTAGGGTTGTCGCCACACGGCGGCTGTAAGTCACTGTCATGCCTTCGGGATCTAATCCCGGCAAAGGGCTAACCATGGATTCCGTCGGCATTAAAATAAAGCAATCGTTGCCTTTTTCTTCTTGTTGCACACCAATGGCGTCTAACAAACGGCCCATAAACTGAGGAAGTGCATGAGCATTATCTTGTTCGATAATGTCTTCAATTAATCCGTCTACTTTTCCTGCGCCCGATGCGTTGAGTTCAAGCAAGCGGTCGCGGCCTTCATCAAGCTTGGCTTTTAACGTGGCATTGAGGGCAGCGCTTTGGGTAATTAACTCATCACACAAGTTTTCATCATCTGGTCGCAAGCAAGCACCCAGTAAGGTAGTTTTGACCTCTTCAAACACGCCTGCACCGGTAGGGCAAGTTTGTTCAAAGGCATTTAATCCTTTGTGATACCAGTCTGCTAATACTGCTTGCGCTGAGTTTTCCAACGCCGGAACATGAATGTCAATATCGTGCTGTTGACCAATGCGATCTAAGCGACCAATACGCTGTTCCAGCAAGTCTGGCGTTAGTGGTAAATCGAACAACACAAGGTGATGGGCAAATTGGAAGTTACGGCCTTCGCTGCCTATTTCGCTACACAACAGAATTTGTGCGCCTTCTTCCTCTTGCGCAAAATAGTGCGCGGCTTTGTCGCGTTCAACAATCGACATGCCCTCGTGGAATACGGCTTGGCGAATACCGGTTTTAACCCGAATAATTTCGGCGAGCTCTTGCGCGGTAGCGGCACTCGCACAGATCAGTAACACTTTCTCAGGCTTGATTGTGGGTAAGAAAGACAGTAGCCACTCAACACGCGGGTCTTCTTCCAGCCAGACCTGAGACAAGTGTGCTGCGCGTTCAGGGTATAGGGCCAACGTGAGGTCATCGCCTTGTACGACTGATTGATAGCAATCGGGCAGTGCAAGCGGGTATGCGTGATAGCTACGCTTCGGAAAGCCAGAAATACTCGCGCGACGGTTGCGAAACAGCACGCGACCTGTGCCGTGACAGTCAATTAATTGATGGAGTAATTGTTCTCGCGTTTCGGCTTCTGATAAATCACTGTGCTGAGCCATAATTTCTGGCGCTAAGATAGACAGTGTTTCAATTTGTTCCTGAGATGGCGCTTCCCCTTCAATAAGCGGTGCCACGGCCTCGGCTAACTCACTGTAGCGGCCCTCTTCGTTCAGAAATACTTCATAATTGTGGAAGCGAGCGGCGTCTAACAAACGTAAGCGAGCAAAGTGACTTTGATGACCGAGTTGATCAGGGGTTGCGGTGAGCAACAATACGCCTGGAATGGTATTGGCGAGTTGCTCAACCAATTGATAGGCTTCAGACGGTGCTTCTTCAGACCATGACAAGTGGTGTGCTTCATCTACAACCAATAAATCCCACCCTGCTTCAACCAACTGTTGTTGGCGTTTGGGCGAAGATTCTAGCCAGTTTAAACCACACAATACGAGTTGTTCTTGCTCGAACGGGTTGTCGTCTTCAATGGCGGCGCAACGGCTCTCATCGAAAATAGCGAAAGCCAGGTTTACCCGACGCAGCATTTCAACCAACCATTGATGTAGCAAGGTATCGGGCACCAAAATAAGGACACGAGAAGCGCGACCTGTCAGGATTTGCTGGTGGATGATCAGCGCTGCTTCAATGGTTTTTCCCAAACCCACTTCGTCGGCTAACAACACGCGAGGGGCATAACGTCGGCCAACTTCAGATGCAATGTGCAATTGATGAGGGATAAGCGCAATACGCGCCCCCACCATACCCAATGTGTTTGATTGTGCATGTTGGTGGCGGAATTGGTGCGCATCAAGACGCAGGTCAAACCATTTAGGATGGTCTAATTGCATACTGAACAGGCGTTGCTCGGGTTGGTTCAGTCGAATGTGATGGTCGAGAAACATCTCTGGTAGCGTAACGGGTTCTTTGGTGTCTTCTCTGAACCCCGCATAAATAAAAACACCTTGGCTTTCTTCAATGTGATCAACACTCATCGACCAGCCATCTTGGCTTTTTACTGTGTCACCAACAGAAAAGGTTAATCGCGTTAGTGGTGCATCTTGCTTAGTGTACGTTCGTGCTTCGCCCGTTGTGGGGAATAGGATTTCTATTGAGCGAAAGTCCACTTTCATGATTGCGCCTAAGCCAAGCTCTGTTTCTGTATTGCTGAGCCAGCGTTGTCCAACGGCGAACTGCTTTTCTGTTGTCATAATATTACCTTGCCATTTTCGGGGGGCGGTATTGTACTGACTCGCCCATCGACTGTCTTTAGCAAATCTTATAAAAAACGAAGTTTTGCGATGGCTTTGTTTGTGAATCTTTCAGTATGGCAGACACGTTCTCGGCCTGCATAATGGAGAGGACGTTTTCTGCACATTTTTTGGATTGTGCATTTAAATTGAGAAAACGAGTGCAACTCACAGAAAACTGGATTATGGTGAATATGTAGGTCGATGCGACACGGAGTGTGACGGTCAATCGACAACATCACTCCTCCAACATGTCTATAGCATGGTTGCTCGACACGGTTTAGCGCGTCAGCAGTATCGACGGGCTTAGTCATTATCGCCAGGAGTGACGGATGCCAAGAAAAACAAATACTGATACAAGAATTTACGTTTTAGATACTAACATTCTGCTACACGAACCCCTCGCATTTCTCTCCTTTAAAGAAAACGACGTCGTTGTTCCAATGACAGTTTTAGAAGAACTGGATTACATCAAAGACAGCAAAAAAGACGTCGCACGCGATGCCCGTGTATCAATTCGCGCAATGGAGGATTTACTGCATAACGCCACCCCAGAAGATATGCTTGCCGGTGTGTCGATGGAAGGCATGGGGGCGGGTGACAACGCGCCAACTGGGTCACTGTCTATTTATGCTGATCTCAACATGGTTGAGGCGCAGCAAATATTCACCAGTGACGAAAACGACAACCGAATCATTAACGTTGCGCTACACCTACAAAAGACCTTTGCACCACAGCAAGTGGTGTTGGTAACAAAAGATCTAAACATGCGCTTGAAGGCCAAAGGCGCTGGCTTAGCCCATGTTGAAGATTACCGCACAGACCAATTGATCAGCGACATTAAATATTTGTCGAAAGGTTATCACGAGTTTGAAGGCGACTTTTGGCAGCACGCCAATCTACTTGAAAGTCGCACCGAAGGGCGTGACACCATTCATACGGTTGCTAAATCGACGCTACCTAATGCCTACATTAATGAGTTTCTTTTGGATGACTCGGGGCATTTTGCAGGTTTGGTTGAGTCGATGACCTCAGACCAAATTGAAATACTCGACTTGGGCTACGAGCGCTTAATGGGGCGTCACGCGTGGGGAATTTCACCTAAAAATATTGGTCAGGCAATGGCCTTACACGCGTTGCTCGACCCTCATATTGATTTGGTGATTTTAACTGGTCCTGCGGGGAGTGGTAAAACTTTGCTCGCACTAGCTGCTGCCCTTGAAATGGTAGTAGAACGCAATATGTACGACAAGATCATTGTTACTAGAAGCACACCAGAAATTGCCGAGTCGATAGGTTTCCTTCCCGGCACCGAAGAGGAAAAAATGGCGCCATGGCTGGCAGCGATCACAGATTCGTTAGAGGTACTGCACAAAAACGATGTGAATGTGAAAGGCTCCATGAACTACATTATGGAAAAAGCCAACATTCAGTTTAAGTCGGTTAACTTTATGCGTGGGCGAAGTATTCAAAATTCCATAGTGATTTTGGATGAATCGCAAAACCTCACCGCTTCGCAATTGAAAACCATCATCACCCGTTGCGGTGAAGGGACTAAGTTGATAGTGGGTGGTAACTTGGCGCAAATCGACAGCAACTACTTAAGCGCTGTCACCTCAGGTTTGACCTACTTGGTTGAGAAATTTAAGAATTTCTCTGGCAGTGCTACGGTGAACCTCGATGGGGTCGTACGCTCACGACTGGCTGAGTTCGCTGAACAGCAGCTTTAACCTTACATACCGCATGCATGTACGAGAAGTGCAAACATGCATGTGGTATACCCTTATTCAGGAAAGACATTTTTGGGGGGGAGAGGCCGGTGGAGTAGTTTTTCTTCACTAAGCCCAACCTTTTTATGCTTACTAAAATATTCCCATGGTGTTAGATCATTCAACGCATCGTGGGGGAATTCTTCGTGATATTTAATACCCTATTTTACTTACCTTTGAATATATCAGAATTTTTTTGTTACGAAAAATGAACGGTTATTCGTCGAATTTGAATTGCTTGTATTAAAAATTGGGAGTAAATATCTGATTCTTGGGTGTTTCGATACTCAAATTTCCACACAAGTAAGAATAAAACTGTTTTTTAAATTTTATCAGTACTCAGTACGAAGGAATTATAATGAGCAAAAGGAATTTGAAGTTTTTAAGCAACACAAAGTTTTTATCTATTCGTCAAATTGGTATAAAACAACTAGTCTTTTTTGTTATTTCATTGTTTGCTTCAAGTCATGTATTTGGAGAAGAACTTAAACTAGATTCAAACACTTTTATCGTTAATGCGCTTGTTGGAGGACCTACAGATCCTGTTTTTCCTGGTCCAGGAGAAGGTAGTAGCCTACAAAATTACGTACCGCCTAAAACGTACACTTATAATTTCAATGAAATAAATAATGTAGAGACAAATGTTCCAACACTGACTACTGAGTTAATGGGGGACCATATAGATCCTGCCACTGGTTCCGTATCTTGGACTCAAACAGACGTGAATATTCCAGGCAATTTTGAACTTGAAGTTGCTATTAAACGAGAACTTCTTGATCCTGGTAGTTGGCCAAGAGCAACACGAGAATTTGGGAATTGGAGTTTAGCAATCCCACACATTCGCTCAAGCTATGTCACAAATACTAACGGTAGCTTCTCCAACATCCATGGTTCAGTTCTACCTGCGTGGTATAGAGGTGAAGCTTGCTCAGCTGGCCTCAACAGTAATCCTGATTTTCTAAAATCAATACAAGGTTCTCAGTTTAAACTAGACAAAGAGGACTATTGGCAGGGAGACACTATTAATATTCCGGGAATTGGGAGTACATCAATTCTTCAAGACGGCTCAACCAAAAAAACGGTAAACCAATGGAAAATTGAATGTGTCAATCTTAATAACCTCAGTGCATTTAAAGTAACACTGCCAAATGGAACTATTTATACATTTTCTGAACTTAAGAAAATACGCTCATTCAAAGACACTTTTTTAGGTTCGGTGGAAGAAGCATGTCTACAGCAATGTTCTTTTCCTATAATAGGTAACGAACGACCAGATGATAAGCTTCGCATGGCTGTCGTAAATGTATTTATGCAAGTAACGGAAGTGAGAGATCGGTTTGGCAATTGGGTGAAATACGATTACGACGACGACTCTAACTTAATTAAAATCTATTCTTCTGATAATCGTACCATTGATATTGAGTATACAGGGAGTGATGAACGCCGAATTAGTAAAGTCACAGCTAATAATAGAAATTGGATTTATACTTACCAATCAGCAAACGCAACGAGCGTGTCTGATATGTATTTGTTGACAAAAGCAACGTTACCAGATGGTAGAAAGTGGCAGTATAGTTATCCAACAAATTCAAATACAAAGTTTTGGTCAACTATTGCTTTGGGAGAGCATGACCAAGTAGATCCTTTCAATCCAGCTCAGTGTAACCCTGGAGATTCTGGGAGTTATATAGGCATGACTCATCCAAGTGGGGCTAGAGGTGACTTTGACATTTTAGGTAGATGTGCAGGACAAGCGGCTGTACCTAAACTGCAAAACTTTAACCGTTTTGGGCAAGGGGCGTCATTTCAGTCCTATGCTTTACCAATTTCGCATCAGCAATACTCAATATCCAATAAAAGTATCACCTTACAGGACAACACAGTATATAACTGGAACTACTCTTACAATAATAATCTAGGGTATTACTATAGTGATGATAATTGGCCATTTAATAGTAGCTTCAGTGTCTCAGGTTTGCCAAGTAATGCGGATATAAGCTTTATAGAGGAAGACTTAATTGATGTAAGTGCCACTTTGCTTGAATTACCCGACGGGAGTTATCAATTATCTATATCCGACCGTCGTTATGGTTTTCAAAATGGCAAACAGCTTTATTATGCAGTTTATGATGACAACTATAATTTAACTGGGTATACGAAATATAAATATAATGAAAGTACAATAAATTACGGTAGTACCAAACAACAAGTGCATGGGATAAGTGAATATATAGTTTATCCTATTCCTCCTGAATTTAATGGTCAGGTGTATTTTGATCAAGCTATTACATCGAGTAAACATATACGGCTTGTTAGCAGTGAATTTGTTTTAAAAGATGGGAATGTTTCAACTTCCTATAAAGAACAATTTAGTAATTTTAATAGCTATGAAAAAGCGCAACAAATTACACAAAATGGTCCGAGTGGTAATCGCAGAGTAAAGTTAGGTTTCTCGCATGACACTGGAACATGGGTACTTAATCAACCCACAACGGTTGATGTGAGTATCAATAATGAAAGCTATAAACGCTTATCTGAAAAAGTTTACTACAGCGCTACGCATAGCAATACGGCATACCGATTTAATTTAAAAGAAGAAAAGTATTTTGGGACTGTACGTAAGTCCTACCCGAATTATCAGACCGTTTCGAATGCTAGAGGGCAAATCAAAGATGTAGACTTGCACTTAAATACAACCGGCGGTAAAAGACGAATTACTTTTGATAATTATAAACGAGGTCAAGCTCAAACAATAAAAGTACCACAACGTTACTCTACTGGAACGATGTCAATGACAAAAGTTGTTGATAATAATGGGTGGGTATTATCGACTACGAATTTTAATGGTGTATCAACAAAATATACTTATACGCCAATGGGACTAATTAAATCAGTCAACTTAACACAGGATAATAACTATAGTTACGGTAACTGGAAAGATACACTTTTTAGTTATAGCTACCCGTCATCCGGAGGTTTAATAAGAACCATTAGCAAATGTGTTTTGAATAGCACTGGAACAGCTTGCGGAGGTTCTGTATCTCTTAAGACTACAGAAACTTACGATGCCCTATATCGTTTGATTAAAACACAAGCATCAGGCAGTAATCAAAACCGATATCAGTCGTTTGAGTATGATTTTAATAACAAGACCACTTTTGAATCATTCCTTAGTAGTAATAGTAATGAATCGAGGGGGACGTATATAACCTATGATCCTTTACAGCGAGTATTATCCAAAACAACGTCAGGCCTTGGAACTTCAACATTTAATTACTTAGCGGCCAACAAAGTTGAGGTTATTAATCCTAGAGGATTTGACACAGTAACAACGTACAGAGCTTTTTCATCTCCTTTATATCAATCCCCCTTATTGATCGAATCTCCAGCAGGTGTGAATACTCAGACGGTGTACGACACATTTGGTAACGTCATATCTATTACTCAAAGCGGAGGAGGGAAGAGTCAAACTGAGTCTAGATACTATGATAGCAATAATAATCTGTGTTTTATTAGTCGTAATGATATCGGTAAAATTCGACATCAGTTTAATCTATTGGGCGAGTTAGAATGGCAGGCTCATGGCAATGTAAATAGTTGTTCTACCAATAAGCCAAGTAATGCTGTAACAATGATTTATGACAATTTAGGTGATTTGAAAACTGTAAATTACCCAGATAGTACCCCTGATGTAAATTACACCTTGGATAAGTTGGGGAATGTAACCGCTCTGACTTCTGGTAGCGTCAATCAGTCATATATATATAACAATCAGAATGTGTTAGAGAGTGAAGTTTTAACAATTCCGGGACGAAGTGGAACATTAAATATCGACTATCGATATAACGCTGATCTGCATCAAACATCGATCGTCTATCCTGTTACAAATAATGAAATCAGTTTTTCTCCGAATGCATTTGGCGAACCTACAAAAGCGACTCGAATTGGCCAAACTTATGCAAGCAACGCCTCCTATCATCCTTCAGGAGTGATTAAAAGTTTCACATATGGTAATTCAGCAGTTCATCAAACTTTACTGTACAGTTTAAATAACCTTCCCTCCAGAACCTCAGATGTAAAAGGAAATACGCGCTTATCATGGTTTGACTATTCCTATGATGAAAACGCAAATATTATAAAAATCATAGATGGAACAGATAACGGTTACACAGTTAATTCTATGACTTATGATGGTCTGGACAGATTAATAGGTATATCAGCAAACAGCAAAGCAGGTAATTCGACTGTTAACTATGATGCGTTGGGTAATATCACTAAGCTAGTTACCAAAGATAGAGTATTAAATTATTCGTATAACGCCTCGAATAGACTAACCTCGGTCAGTTCTACTGGCAATAAGGCCAAAAATTATGGCTTCTTCAATTATGATTCTAGGGGAAATATAACTAACAATAGTCATTTTACCATGGCTTATAACTTGGCTAATCAGATTTCGTCAGCAAAAGGAAACAGTTACTCGTATGATGGTTATGGTCGACGAGTCAAAGCATCAGGTAATGGAAATACGAGTTATTATCTCTATAGCCAGTCAGGCAAGCTATTGTTTAGTGAAAGGAATGGAACTAGAACAAATTATATTTATCTGGGCCAGAAATTAATCGCTGAAGACTCAGCAGGAGCTGTAACTTTTATTCACTCAGATCTTCAAGGTAGTCCTGTCGCGAGATCTAATACCGCCGGAGCGTTACTTAGTAGGAAACACTATAAACCATTCGGCGATACATACGAAACCGATAGTTATGAAGTAGGTTATACTGGGCACCAGTTTGATAATGACCTGGGGTTAAGCTATATGCAGGCACGATACTATGATCCAGTTATCGGGCGTTTCTACTCAAATGATCCTGTTGGGTCAATTGAGCACCTAGGAGGGACTGGTAGTATTCACGGTTTCAATCGCTATGCATATGCAAATAATAACCCATACAAATACATTGATCTTGACGGAAGAGAAGTCACTGCTGTTTTCGATAAATCTACAGGCACTTTAACTGTAACTGATAATGATACTGGAAAAACTGCGTCAGCTAGTGCTTTTTCTGGTCAAGGACTTTATGTTGGTGCTCCAAATGGGACTTACACAATTAGCGATTTTCCTTGGGGAAGTGCTGGGCAAGATAATTATTTTGCTATTTTGAGAAATGATTCGTATCTTGATGACGTTGCTGACGGGTTTCAGAGTAACTACAATCCAGATGAGGATATGCAAAATCTGAGGCTTCATGAAGGAAGTGTCAGTCATGGTTGTGTGTCCGTTCCTGATGCTACTGAATGGGATGGTGTCCAACAAATTTTAGACAACACTAAGAAAGGTGATCCTGTCAAAATTCATGGTGAATCATTTCCAAATTTTGGGCAGCTAAAAATAGTGGGTGTTTCTGGTCGAATTGAATCACAAAAACTAGCAGAGCAGGATAACCAATAAAATGTTTAAAAGTTTATTAGTGATCACTTTATTTTTTAGTGCTTTATTAAACGTAGTTTTTGCCAGTTCGGATGAAGTTACTATATCCAAGGTTTCTGAATATGAATGTCAGAAATCGGTAGATGAACTAGTAGGAAGTTTAATTATAGCTAGGGAAGATGAGCGTTCTTATGAAAAAGGCTCTGATGCTTTTGGAGCAGGGCCTGCACTATCCAGATTGTTCAATGGTTATAACAGGATTCAAAACTGCATGTCCAAAGAACAAAAAACAGAGTTTTTCTGGGTTATGTTATGGCATTCAGATTTTGATGGTGAGATGAAATCTTATTTAGAATTCGTTGTGAAAGAAGTTGGTTCAGATTTTTTAAGTAAAGCCGTGAAATATAAAAACGCATTAGAAAAATATAGGCGCAGTGAAGGAAGGTTACACAAGATAAAGGTAGTTATATTAGATTTGGAAGATGTAATTAGTTAATTTTATTAATTTGAATCCAAAGCCTCGCACTCGCGGGGCTTTTTGTTTTTTGGCTATGTTATGTTGGTGGGTATCAAACGTGAGTTTCCAAAAAAATATAGCCCCGACCTCATAGGACGGGGCTTCTTTTTATATGGAGCTTGAGTATGCTCGTGAAGCCCTCGCTTCTATCTGAAATTAGATAAAATGGCTGGGATGCCCGGCAGTAGCCCGACAAGTGCCATTACTGTGGTGAGTACCGCAAACATAATACCGGGTACAATCCAGCGGCTCATTTTACTGAGTTCACGGCTGCGTGCTTTGCAGCCAATCAGGCCTAAATTATCGAGCAGCATAGTCAGCGACCATCCAAAAGCAGGGTTAACCAGAGCAGAAGAGAACACCACAATAGCGGCTGATTGAGTGGTTTTGCCTTCGCGGGTCATTTCCATGCCTGCTTCCAAAAGAGGGATAAATACACCGACGATCAAGGCTACACACAGTACAGGCTCCCAAATGGCTAAATCCATTGGATAACCCCAAATGCCTGCGATCACGCAAAATAGTGCGGTGAGCAAAGCGCCGGCCGGAATTGGGCGTTTGGCAATAGCCGCAGGTACGATATAAGTACCCCAAGACGACGTGAAGTTAGCGCCACCCATCACAGATCCCACCATTTGACGGGCTGACGCGCTGACCATGGTATCGTCGATATTCATTTGCACTTTCTCGGTTTTATCCGGATAGCTGATTTTTTGAAATACCTGATGACCGAGAAAATCCGGTGACCACATGGCCACGGCGAGTACGGCAAAGGGCAGTACAACAATAAAGCTCTCAATGGTGGGTAAACCTAGCATCCAGCCGGTGTTTTCTCCCCACCAGTAGGAAGGGCTCATATGGGGAAAGCCGGGAGCCGTGTTGAATTCAAAGGGAGCGCCTAACAGAAACGCGATACCGCCACCAAGTAAGCAACTCAGTGGCACGGCTAGCCAGCGCTTTTTCCAATGCTCCAATAACGCGTAAAGCACGATAGTACAGGCGATGACCACAAAAGCGATGTATGCCATCTCTATCCCTTGGGCCCAAGCAAACAGCTTTTTTACTTGGGAGGTGGTACCAATAAAGCCTAAATATAATAACAAGCCGCCGCACACGCCTTTACTGGTGAGACGCGCAAGCAAACTCCCTCCTTTACTGATTGCCAGCAAAAAGCCAAATACCCCGATAAGTAACCCAAACGCCATGGGGTGGCCGCCTGCTGCAACCACAATGGGAATAAGCGGAATTAACGGGCCATGAGTACCGGCTAGGTTGGCAGTAGGTAAAATAAACCCTGAAAAAATGACGATAAACAAAGCCACTATAAGTAACTCATAGCGCACGTTTTCTAAAATAAAGTCAGCGCCTAACCCTAGCGGCCCAGCAAAGGTCGCAGCAATGGCTCCCACCATTACCACTTTACCTATGGTGCCTGCCATAGCGGGAATAGTGTCTTCCCATTCAAAACGATAATCACGGAAGGGCAGGTTAGGACGCCAGCGTTTAGGCGACATAATTTGTAGTTCATGCTCAAGGTATTCATCTCGTGTAGAAAACGAAGCACTTGGCTTGTGTTGATCGGCATAGGAAGAGGAGGCTGAATTATGTAGTGGGGCCTCGGTACTGGCGTCTCGCTTTTCGTTTAAACTTGTGCGCGTACTCATCCGTATTGACTCCTGTGCAGGGTTTATTTGTTGGTGAGCGCATCGTAAAGTAAAAAAAATGCGTTATTTGTTAAATTTTATGGGTTTTATTTTCCTTGTGTTTACATTTGTGTTTGGTGGGTGGTTGAATTATGTACACAATTGTTGCTGTAACAAGTTCCATTGCCTGTAGTAGCAAGGTATTTTGCCTAGCGGCAAGATTTGAAAAAATGCCCATTTGAATTACAATTTTTTAACAATGGCGTATGCGCTATTAGTCTTATATGCCATAAATGGGATGGCAAAGGTGAGGCATTTCTTCGTGCATATTGGGAATGGTCACAAATAATCAATTAAATTTCAGGTAGTACTACTATCAATATAAACGGTGTGATAGGTTGAGATGTGCGCAAGCTTATATAACAAGAGTTGTAGTAGGATTGAATGAATAATGAGCTGATGCCAACTATTTTGTTGGTAGACGATGAGATTCTCAACATACAGATTTTGGCATCTGCGTTATCTGATGAGCATCGTATTCTGATGGCGCCTTCTGGTATGAAGGCAATTGAAATTGCCAAAGCGCAGTTGCCCGACATTATTGTTCTCGACATTAATATGCCTGATATTTCAGGCTATGAAGTGTGTAAGCGTTTAAAAGCAGATGATGCAACTCGCTCTATTCCTATCGTCTTCGCGACGGGAAGAGAAAGCGAAGAAGATGAGCTGTACGGCTTACAATTGGGCGCTATCGATTATCTGAAAAAGCCTTTCCGTGTGGCCTTGATTAAGGCCAGACTAAAAAACTTGGTCGACCTAAAGCGCAAAACAGATTTACTTGAATCGCTCGCCAGTATCGACGGCCTTACCGGTATTCCCAATCGTCGTAGTTTTGATGAAACCTACGACGCTGAATGGCGTTATGCGTGTCGAAAGGGCCGACAAATCAGCCTTATTCTTATTGATATCGACTTTTTCAAACAATACAACGACCATTTTGGCCATGCCCAAGGTGATGAATGTTTACGCAAAGTTGCTAAGTGTATTAAAAATACCGCTCAGCGTGCTACAGACTTTGTTGCGCGCTATGGCGGCGAAGAGTTTGTCGTTGTAATTCGAGAATCAGATGCATCACAAGCAATAGAACTCGCTGAAAAAATTCGCAGCGCGGTTGAAGCGTTGGAAATGGAACACCCTTCGTCGCCACTCAATCACAGAGTGACTGTGAGTTTGGGCGCGGCAACAGTGGGGCCGGTTATCGAGGAGCAGCCCGAAACTATGTTCGAGCTGGCCGACAAACGTTTATATCACGCTAAACAGCAAGGCCGAAACAAGGTTGTGTCGGATTAACAACAACGTATGGCATTAGCCAAACGAGAGGCGAACGGGTAGGCCTGAGGCTTCAGGCGTTACCTAGCTGGGATCGGCTCTATGGTGTAATAACCCGATTGCAACTTTTGCAGGCTCGATTCGGCGATATCGCCAAATGGTAATAATGCAGGCCCTGTTGGTTCCAACAAAACGTAGGGTACACCTTCTATCATCAAAGTTTTGTCGTCTGGTCGTTGACTAATTGCTACCCCTAAAAGTGCGTGATCTCGTAGTAAAATTAATGCCATGGGAACTTGAGGTAAAAAAGACCGAATGACTGCCGCACTCAATACCGATTTGCTATCACAATCGCCCTTATTACTATTGAGTAGATAAATGGGGGGCGCGAAGCCTGCACCATTACTGCTAACGCGGTTGTCCATTGCATCATAGGGAATAGACTGCACCCAACTCAGTAAAAAGTTCATGTACTCTCTGGCATCAGACTGTCGCGCTAATTTTTCATAAATAGCTTGAGACAAAGGCAATAGCGCCAGCGTACTTTCTTGGATATGCCTGATATGGTCTGGTTTGATGGCTTGGCGCAGCATCGGCGTGGTGTATCGCGTGAAGTAGCGCTCAGTTAAATATGTAGTAAACGCTTGCTCACGCAGAGTGGCGAATTCGTTTTGTAGCTGGGTTGCTGTTTCATTTGAGGGGCTTTCTATCTTTACGTTAACTGCGTCGCCCCGTTGTTTTACCAATATTTTGGCTTGGCGAGGGTCTACAGCTTTCGCTGCTTTGAGTAAGCTTACAGTGACATAGCGTTGAGCGAGCACCGGCTGAAATGTTGCCTGTTCTTCGGGTAGAGGTTCGATTTGTTCAAGTGACAGGGCAAACGTCAACTGTTGGGGCTGGCCTTGGGCATCTTCCCATTGGTACTGATATTGACGCTTGTCAGCTGTTTGCGTAATTGAAAAGGCTCGTTGCTCAGCGTGAGCGGTAAACGCCCACGATAGCAAGCCGCACATGAAACCGGCACGCCATTTGTCTCTGGTTGTTGTCACAATACACTACTGAAAGTAAACCCTTGCCGTTAAGCATAGCACAGCTTTTAAGGCTGCTAATTTTGGGTGAACCAATCTAGCTCTTTGTGCAATGACACTACACTGCCCACAATAATAAGTGTTGGTGGTTTCATGTTTGGCGTTTCTGGGTGCGCCATTATGGTGGCTAGTGTGGCAGTGACTACTTTTTGAGTATCCAGAGTAGCTTGTTGAATTAACCCAATTGGCGTGTCTGGAGACATGCCATGTTCAATTAGCTTTTGGCAGATAATGGGTAAACCTGTAAGCCCCATATAAAACACTATGGTTTGATTGGGTTGCGCTAACGAGGCGAAGTTCAAATCGATAGAGTCATCTTTGAGATGGCCAGTAGCAAACACAACAGACTGGGCATGATCGCGGTGGGTTAGCGGAATGCCAGCATAGGTAGCTGCACCACTGGCCGCAGTAATACCGGGCACAACCTGAAAATCGATACCTTCTTTAATTAAGGTTTGAATTTCTTCGCCGCCACGGCCAAAAATAAACGGGTCGCCACCTTTAAGACGAACCACACGGTTACCGGCTTTCGCTTCTTTAGCGATCAAAGCGTTAATTTCGTCTTGGGGCACTGAATGGTGGCTTTTGGCTTTACCAACATAAATCTTTTCGGCGTCACGGCGTACCAGCTCCAAAATAGCAGGAGACACCAAACGGTCGTATATCACCACATCAGCTTTCTGCATTAAGCGCAGCGCCCGAAAGGTCAATAGGTCGGGGTCGCCTGGGCCTGCGCCTACCAAGTATACTTGCCCTTCTACTGCTTTCTCTTCTTCCGCAGCATTAAGCGCGGCTAAGAATTTTTGTTCAGCAATATCGTCGTTCCCATTTACCACTTCTTCTGCAATATCACCTTCTAATACTGATTCCCAGAAATAGCGGCGTTGGGTCACATTGTCTAAACGGTTTTTGACTTTTTCACGGAATTTCTCAGAAAAAGAACCCAATCGACTTAAGCTTGCAGGGATAAGAGATTCAAGCTTTTGGCGTAAATATCTCAGCAATACAGGCGCATTGCCGCCACTACTCATCGCAATCACTAATGGCGAGCGATCAATAATAGACGGAGTGATAAATTCGCAAAGTGGTGTGTTATCGACCACATTAACCAAAATCTCTTTGGCTTTCGCTTTGGCGTGAATATCAGCGTTGAGGTGGTTGTCGCTGGTGGCCACAAACACCATCTTCTTACCTTCTAAATCTTCATCTTCGAATTTACGCTGGTGTAATGTGACCTGTGGGTGATCTTTATAATGGGCAACAGTGTTGCAAATATCGGGTGCAACAACCGTTACTGTCGCTTCAGATTTGAGAATGAGTTCTAACTTGCGCGCAGCCACTTCACCTGCACCTACAATTAAGCAGTGCATGTTTTGAGTATCAACAAAAACGGGGAAGTAACGCATACGAACTACACTCTAAGCATAAAAAAGAGGCCACTATAGTGACCTCTTTTTATTATTTAGGGAACAACCTAATTCGGTTTTTATATTCCTAAGAGTTATAGATAACTTATCTTTTATCTCTTTTGCTTTCGCGGTTGTCTTTGTTATCACGTTTACCCGCTGGGCGTTTATTGCCGCGAGGTGGAGGTGTATCCGACCATTCGCGAAGAGACAAACGCTGACCAGCAACACGTGTACCTTGAAGTACGTCGCGCGTTTCTTTTGGCATGCCTTGCGGTAAATCTACGGTACTGAAGTTGTCGTAAATTTCGATAGCGCCAATGTTTTTGCTGTTGATGTTTGCTTCGTTAGCAATCGCACCCACAATATTACCAGGCTTAGCACCGTGAACATGACCAACGTCAATACGGAAGCGCTGCATACCCGCTTCTGTTGGACGGTTGCCACGAGGAGCGCGTTGACGACGTTCGCGACCGTCACGGCCACCGCGACGATCATCACGACCACCGCGTGAATCACGAGGTTCACGTTTAGGTTTGCTGTGTAGATCTGGACGATCGCTTTCTTTAAGCAATAGTGGCTCGTCGCCTTGTGCGAGCTTAACCAATGCTGCTAACAAGGTTTCTGGCGATGCTTCGGTTTCTTCTTTCAACATTTCAACGATAGGCATTAAGCTTTCAATGCTGTCGTCGTTAGTGGCGTCTTTTACCGATTGCTTGAATTTGCTCAAACGCGTGTCATTCAATTCTGAAATCGACGGAATTGGCATGGCTTCAATTGGCTGACGCGTCGTCTTTTCAATCGACTGCAACATGCGTTTTTCACGGTGTGAGATAAATAGAATCGCTTCACCGCTACGACCAGCACGGCCTGTACGACCAATTCGGTGTACATAGCTTTCTGTATCGTAAGGAATATCGAAGTTCACTACGTGGCTAACGCGTTCAACGTCAAGACCACGTGCTACAACGTCAGTAGCAACCAAAATATCGATAGTGCCTTGTTTTAATTTATCAACCGTGCGCTCACGAGCATTCTGAGGAATATCACCGTTCAACGGCTCAACGTCGTAACCACGAGCAGCCAGTTTGTCTGCAAGTTCAACGGTCGCTGTTTTAGTGCGCACGAAAATGATCATGGCGTCGAAAGTTTCCACTTCCATGATACGCGTTAACGCTTCCAGCTTGTGATGACCGGCAACTTGACAGAAACGCTGGCGAATTGTGCTAGCAGTGCTGACTTTCGATGCGATCTTCACTTGCTTGGGATCGTTCAAATAACGTTGGCTGATCTTTTTGATCGGCGCTGGCATGGTTGCAGAGAACAATGCCGTTTGGCGCGATTCTGGCGCGTGGCTCAAGATCAATTCAACATCATCGATAAAGCCCATGCGTAGCATTTCATCGGCTTCGTCGAGCACAAGGAACTTAAGGTCATTAAGTTTTAATGTGCCGCGTTTGATATGGTCAATTACACGACCAGGTGTGCCAACAACAACTTGAACACCGCGTTTTAATTGGCGGATCTGGTTGTCGTAAGATTGGCCACCGTAGATCGGTAGTACTTTAATCTTTTCAGAAAAACTTGCATAAACCTGAAATGCCTCAGCCACTTGAATAGCCAACTCACGCGTTGGTGCTAAAACAAGTAACTGTGGGTCACGTGCGTTGGCGTCAATATTCGCCAACATCGGCAATGCAAATGCCGCTGTCTTACCTGTCCCCGTTTGAGCCTGTCCCAAAAGATCATGTCCCTGTAACAACAAAGGGATACTTTCCGCTTGAATTGGCGACGGTTTCTCGTAGCCAACTTTCTCTAAGGCTTGTAATATAGGTTCTGGTAGATTGAGGTCTTTAAATGTCAGTTCGACGGTTGTGGTCATTAATGATCCTGGGTACTCGGGATGGACAGCTAGAAAATCCAGCGTGTTATAACAAAACTAAAGTTATATTATAAGCTAATAATAGAAGCGTTACCATGTAATAAAGCGTTCGAAAGAGTTTTAATATAGTCTATTGCCATAGCCTCGTATTTACAGAATCACAGGGTAAGAATAAATGAAAGACAGGAAGCGAAATAAAAGTAAAGGCGTAATCACAGCGGTAGCCTTGGCAATTGGGTTGGTTGGACTAAGTGCGTGTAGTCAAAAAACCAGTGAAGAACATATATTTGCAGCTCGTCAGTACATTGCTGCTAACAACAATGAAGCGGCATTAGTTTCGTATCGAAACGCGATCCAGATGGATCCCAAATCGGCGCAAGCCCGATTTGAACTCGGTCGTTTATACATAGACATGCAAGAATTTGGTGGCGCAGAAAAAGAATTAAATCGCGCTTTAGAGCTCGGCTATGCCGAAAAAGACGTGATCCCACTGCTCGCCGTAGCTTATCAACGCACAGGAGCAGAGAATGCGTTAGCTAAACTCGACCACGAAGTGGCAGGGTTAACCCCAGCAGAATCAGTGAAAGTTGGCTTTTATAAAATTCAAGCCATGTTGCGTTTGGATAAGCAAGACGATGCCCGTGAATTGATCACAGCGTTAAAAGACATCGACACCCGATCTGAATATAAAATGATGATCGTTGCAACAGAGCAGGTGTTGGATCAAGACAGCGATGCTGCATTGGCAACACTAGCAGAAGCAAAAAATATTGCCCCCCTGAATAAAGACCTACTCTTGATGCAAGGGCGTTTGTTGTTAGCAAGTGGCCAAGCAGAGGAAGCGGTTGAGGTTTATCAGCAGTATGTGAAGAGCTTCCCGAAAGACGTTGAAAATAAGTTTGCACTGGCGGCGTTATTGGTTGATCAGCAACGTTTGAAAGAAGCCGAACCTTATGTTGATGACTTATTGAAAGTCAGTGAGACCAATGGCCTGCTTAACCAATTTAAAGGGATGATCCTTGCCAACGAAGGGAAATACGAACAAGCCCTGACCTTCTTAGAAAAAGCGGTACAAAATGGCCGTAATGATGCCATTGTTCGCTTAGTTGCAGGGTTTAGCGCTTATCAATTACAAGATTTTGAAGCCGCCGCACGCCATTTAACTATGGTGGCCACATCTTTGCCTGACAATCACCCCGGGCTACGAATGCTGGCCGACAGCTTATTGCAGTTGGGCGAAAACCAAGAAGCGAACGACGTGTTAACGCGCATTTCTGGTGACAGCCAAGCCGACGCCGCTTTGTTCACGAAAGCGGGCTATCAATTCGTTCGTTCGGGTAATGTGGTTGACGCGAAAGAAATGATCGAAAAGACCTCTGGCATATCTACGACGCCAGCAGATCTAACGCGCTTAGGTATTTTGAAATTGTCGGTAAACGATCTCAACGGGATCGTAAACCTCGAAGATGCGGCAACCCAAGCCCCAGATTCTGCGATCACGCAACAAGTGCTAGCCAGCGCTTACTTGCTGGAAGGCAAGTTAGAAGAAGCGAAAAACGTTGTCGCACAATGGAAAGAAGCACAACCTGATGCTGCCGCACCTTTCTTAACAGAAGCGCGTATAGCGATTCAAGAAAATGACTTCGCGTTAGCACAGCAAGCACTCTCTACAGCAGAGAAGAAATCACCAGACAACAGCAACGTGAAACTGGCACAAGTAAACCTATTGATGCGCCAGAATAAAACGGCTGAGGCCAAGCAAGTGCTAGATCAGGTGGTAGCCAAAGACCCAACCAATGTCACTGCGTTGGCTGTGAAGTATGCGATGGCAAAAGAAGCAGGTGATGCTTCACAAGTGATCAGTGAAGTTCAGTCAACGCTAAAAGCGAATCCTGATGACAACCGCGTGCGTATTTTAACCGCGCGTTTGCAGTTAATGGAAACGCAATACGATGCTGCATTGAAAACCTTAGCGCCGATTAAAACCGAGCGTACTTTGCCAGTGGCATATTGGGATACTAGAGGCCAAGCGTTAATTCGCGGCGGAAAAGTCGATGAAGCCGAAAAGCTCTATACTGAGTGGCTTAAATATTACCCGAACAATAAAAATGCGGCTTTGGGTAAGTTGCTGATTGACGATGTGAAAGCAAACTTCAAGTCGGCATTAGCCCTGTCTCAAAAATTCCAGGAAAAACGCCCCGATCAGCAAATGGCATTGTTGGAGTCTTACTTCCACGCTATGTTGCAACACGCAGATGAGGCGCAGGCTATTTTAGACAAAGCCAGTGATGAAGAAAAAGCCTTGCCGTTTGTGAAGGGCATTCAAGCGCGTGTTTATTTGTTGAAAGAAGAGCCTGCCAAAGCTGTACCATTGGCGCTGGCGGCATATGAAGAAAAAGCCAATTCACGCAATATGATGGTGGTGTACGTGGCGTATGAGCAGTCTGGACAATCAGACAAAGCCAAAGCCTTCTTGAATGAACACGTTGCAGCTCACCCTGAAGACTTACAAGCGCAGATGATGCAGTCGCAAAACTTGTTGTCATCAGACAAAAAGCAAGCGATTGAGAAGTACGAAGCGATTGTTAAGAAAACGCCAGACAACTTTGTGGCGTTAAACAACCTCGCATATTTGTACTACGAAGCAGGCAATCTGGAGCGGGCGAGCACATTGGCCGAAAAAGCCGTGAATTTGCAACCTAAGAGTACCGATACCATAGATACGCTAGCGCAAATTAATGTGGCTAAAGGCGATTTAAGCGAAGCCCGTAGACTTTATGAAACTGTGATTAATGATCAGGAAAGCAGCGAAGAAGTGTATTTGAATTACATTGAAGTACTACTGAAGCTAGACGCCCGTCCGTTGGCATTGCGTAAGATTTCATCGCGCCCAATGACAACAGACGCATCGCGTGAGCGCTTGAAGAGCCTGAGTGAGACTTACGGTTTCTAAATTCTTACTCATTGCATCAAATAAAAATGCCAGCGTTTTGCTGGCATTTTTTTTGGTGTCTTCTAATCGGCTTTAAGACCGGTTATTCAGGATCACTGCTTCATGTTATCTAGCTTCTTTGATAGCTCGGCGATTTGAACCGCTAAGTCTTTCATAGTGGGTTCGTTTTCAGCTTCGGCTTTTTCTCGTTTTACCTTGTCGTTTTCCTCTTCCATCACATTGACCACAATACCAATTACCATGTTGAGGAACGCAAAGGCAGTGAAGAAGATAAACGATAAATAGAACAGCCAACTCATGGGATAGACTTCCATGGTTTCGTACATCACGTCGGTCCAATCTTCAAAGGTCATCACACGGAAGAGTGTGAGTAATGAAATAGTGATATCTCCCCACAGCACCGGATTGATGTTTTCAAACAGAGTACTGCCGACAGCAGCGTAAATGTAGAAAATAATAAACATCAGTAACATCACGTAACCAAGTTGCGGCAGCGCTTTCACTAATGACACCAGCAAAATACGTAATTCAGGAATAATCGAGATCATTCTCAGTACGCGGAACACCCTAACGAGTCGCGCAATAAGGGCGAGATCCGTGTTATTCATAGGAATTAAACTCACTAACACGATGAGTGTGTCGAACCAATTCCAGAAGCTTTTGAAAAACTGGGTTTTCTTTTTCTCGGCAAGGAAACGAATGGTGATTTCGAACATAAAGAATGCACTGATCAGCCAGTCGAGTATTTCCGTAACATGGCCAATGGCCTTCGGCATATCGTAGGTTTTGGCTCCCACTAGTAGAGCCGAAAAGATGATTACCGAGATAACAAAAATTTCAAATAACTTGTTTGAGCGTACTTTTTCAAATTTCGCTTGTAATTCTGAAGCTTGCATACCGTTTTTGTAAACCGAAATAGATGTGTAATCGTTGTGAATATGGCATTATACTCGGCGAGTATTAAACCACGTTGAAATTGAGTTGTATCATGGATGACAATATAAATTCTTTGCAAGGGAAATTAGCCCGTGTCTGCGAGCAATTAGAGCAATTTTCTTCAGCGAGACCCACAAAACAAGACGCTGAGGCGTTAAAAAGCGAACTTGAGTCTGTCCTCAAGTCGTTAAACCGAGACGCGAGCGACGACGAAGCGCGCTAAGCCAGACTCAAAATAAACACTTTCCAATAAAAAAGGAGCGTATGGACGCTCCTTTTTGGCATTCTGTAAGATGGCGTTTAGTTTGCCGCCATCATGCCTCGGTTGATGTTTTCAACGTCGTCACTGGTCAATGTACCAGCCGCTTGTTTCAAGCTCACAATTGCCGCGATAAAGTCGTAGCGAGCGCCAGCCAAGTTACGGCGTGCATCAAACAAGTTTCGTGTACTGTCGAGCACGTCAACAATGGTACGAGTACCTACATCAAAGCCAGCTTCTGTAGCTTGCAATGCACTTTCAGCAGACACAACGGCCTGTTGTAAGGCGCGAATAGTAGAGATAGACGCCTTCACATCATTGTATGAACTGCGAACCGACTGAATGGTTTGACGATGTGACAATACCATGTCTTCACTGGTTGAAACGAATAATGCTTTTGCACGATCAACCTGCGCTGATACCGCGCCACCTTGATAAATTGGCACCGCAACGTTTACGCCAATGCTTTGGCTGTCTTGGTAAGGTGTGTCGTTGCTGAACAATGGCGACGAAACACTTGATTTGCTGCTGCCGTATGATGCGGTCAGGCCCACTGTTGGGTAATGGCCCGAAGTCGCAATGTCGATATCCATTTTCGCAATATCAAGCGCTAAACGTTGAGATAGCAAAGTGAGGTTAGACTCTTCTGCAATGCTCAACCATTCATCTACTGTTGATGGTGTAGGGGCAGTTGCAGAGAAACGCTCAGTGTTCAGAACAGAAACGTTACCGTGATACTTACCAGTGATCACTCGTAGTGCTTCACGAGCTAGTTCTAAATCGTTTTCGGCGACAATTTCTTGTGCCACTGTGCTGTCGTAGTTTGCTTGTGCTTCGTGCACATCCGTAATGGCAGTTAAGCCCACTTCAAAGCGTTGCTTGGTTTGTTCAAGCTGGCGCTCGATTGCACGTTTTTCCGCTTTTACAAATTCTACGTTGTCCAGAGCGCGCAGTACGTCTAGGTATGCGCTCACAGTGCGAACAATCAATTCTTGCGCCGCTGCCGCATAGGTTGCGTCGCTTTGTTCAGCTGTTAGTTCGGCTTGGTCTAGACCCAACCAGTTAGAGTGGTCGTAAATAGACATGCTAAGGTCTAAGCCCCAGCTTGTGGTGTCTCTGTCTACTTCTACATCAACAACAGTAAAGGTGGTGTCGCCGTTTTCATCTTCACCTTGAACCGTTTGCGTAGATTCGCTGGTTGATGTGGTATATCCGAGAGAGCCAGAAATTTGTGGTAGCAAGTTAGCCCGGCTAATCGGAATAGCTTGATACGCGGCGTCGCGCTGTGCTTTCGCTCGGTTAACTACAGGGTCGTTCGCCATAGCTTGTTGGTAAACTTCCAACAGGTTATCGGCCATGGCTGAGCTACTTAAACCCAAACCGATCATTAGCGACAAAAATGTCTTTTTCATGAGTGCGCCTTACTTTCTAATTCAATGTCTTTGTCCGATGGACAGGTAATAATGGTAAGTGTATGAAATTCAACCGCTATGCCAAAGAAAAATGTAGTAACATCTCGTCAGTAATTGTAACAGTTTATGTTACGCGTAAATCGAAATGTCTGTTTTGGGTCTTTGGCCGTCGGCGGTATACATCACCCGGAGCCTCGGCTAGCATGATATAGTACATCAAAACAGGACGGATGAGAGTGTAATGACCACAGAAATTCAACGTTTTAACTCAGATGATGTCAAGATAGAGTCAGTTACCCAACTATATCAAGGCTTTTTTAAGATGGTGGCTTACGAGTTTCGCCACAAGCTTTACAATGGTGGTTGGAGTGATGTGGTACGACGCGAAATTTTTGAACGTGGTCACGCTGTTGCGGTATTGCCTTATGATCCAATTCGTCAGGAATTTGTATTAATCGAACAGATCCGCGTGGGCGCATTGCCTACGTCGACAACCCCTTGGTTACTCGAAATCATTGCAGGCATTATCGACGAGGGCGAAACCGAAAATTCGGTTTGCCACCGCGAAGCGCAAGAGGAAGCCGGTATTACACTCAAGCATTTAACCAAGGCATTGAGTTACCTAGCCAGCCCAGGTGGCACTACTGAAAGGTTGCACATTTTTGTTGCGCAAACCGATAGCAGCGAGGCCGAAGGGGTACACGGGTTAGATTATGAGTCGGAAGACATTTTAGTGCACAGAGTGAAAGAGCAAGACGCTTATGACTGGTTGCAATCAGGGAAAATCGATAACGCGGCCTCGATTATTGCACTACAATGGTTTTTTATGCACAAACAAACATTATTGGAGCGCTGGCAAGTATCGTGACCATCAGTAGTAAAAAGTACGTCCCTAATTTGTCGTCATTACAAGCCACTTGTGAGCACAATTATTTGCACGTGCTTAAGTTGTTGCCCGATGTTGACACTGAAAGTCTGACCTATGATTTTAGCGCCGGAACAGGGTTGTCGTACCGAATAGAAATTATTGATTCTGCGCGTTACACCAGCACTATTGAAATCGCTCAAACTAGCAATCATGGCCCAGACTACCTCAAACCCGCCATGACAGTGCGTTTGTATCACGACGCGCGTATGGCAGAGGTGATCAGCAGTCAAAACGCTGGTGCACTTGCGCCCTCGTATAGCTACCCCAATTCAAAAATGCGTATGCGCAATGAAAAACACATGGTGAATGTGTTTTTGTCTGAGTGGTTGGTATTTTGTTTGAACCACCGCCATCAACCTACAGCGCAAGCTTAGTCAACCATTTACCCTCTTGTTACACCCCGCGAAACCAAGGAATTGTTATGCAAGCAGTGTTGTATCTTCACGGATTTTTAAGCTCGCCGTTGTCAGTGAAAGCGCAACAGGCCAAGGCCTATTTTGCTGAGTATTTTCCCGACACGCATTTTATCGTGCCGGAAATCTCTAACTACCCGAGTGAGCTGGCCGATCAACTTCGCAACGTGCTTACTCAGTACCCCGCGTTACTAGCAGATGGACTAAAGGTAATGGGTAGCTCAATGGGCGGCTTTTTATCTACTTGGCTAGTAGAGCAATATGGCGGTCGCGCGGTGTTGATCAATCCGGCTGTAAAGCCTTTTGAATTACTACAAGGCTATTTGGGGGATCACGTTAACCCTTACACAAATCAAGCGTTTACGTTAGTAGAGAACGACATTGCGTTGTTACGTCAGTTAGACATACCGGTGATCACAAACCCCAGCCGTTACAAAGTGTTATTGCAAACTGGTGATGAAACATTAGATTACCGCGAAGCTGAACAAAAATACGCAGGCAGTCAACTCGTAGTAGAGCAGGGGGGCGACCACAGCTTTGTGAATTTCGACCAGCACTTACACGCAATTGCCCAATTCCTCGGCGAGAAATAAAAGCACAGATTGCGAGCAACCCCGCGCCCTGATAACATCAATTGATACTCTGGCGGTGAAGTGTCGTTTTTGCTTCGCCGTTTGGCGATTTTCTCAGTCTATCCAACAATCATAATTATGACGAATCAATATAACTCAGATGCAATTGAGGTGTTGAACGGCCTAGAGCCGGTGAAACGCCGTCCAGGTATGTACACAGATACCCAGCGCCCGAACCACTTGGGCCAAGAGGTTATCGATAACAGTGTGGATGAGGCCCTTGCTGGTCACGCGTCTACGATTAAAATTATTCTGCATGAAGACCAATCCCTCGAAGTCGTGGATGACGGTCGAGGCATGCCGGTGGATATTCACCCTGAAGAGAAAATTTCAGGCGTTGAATTGATCATGACCAAGCTGCATGCCGGTGGTAAGTTCTCGAATAAGAACTACGAATTTTCCGGTGGTTTGCACGGGGTAGGGATCAGCGTTGTGAACGCCCTTTCCACTCGTGTTGAGGTGACGATTCGCCGCGACAGTCAGGTTTATCGCATTGTGTTTGCCAACGGCGACAAAATTGAAGACCTCTCAGTGGTAGATACCTGTGGTAAACGCAACACAGGTACTAGCGTACACTTCTGGCCAGACCCTCAATATTTTGATTCAGCGAAATTCTCGGTTTCACGCATGATGCACATATTACGTGCGAAAGCCGTATTGTGCCCAGGGCTGAGAATTCGTTTCGACAATAAAATCGCCAAAGAGTCCACTGAGTGGTATTTCGAAGACGGCTTGAAAGATTACCTTTATCAGTCGGTGAAAGAATTTGAAACCTTGCCCGAAGACGCGCCCTTTGTTGGTGCGTTTAGTGGTAACGGTGAAGCAGCCGATTGGGCGGTAATGTGGTTGCCTGAAGGCGGAGAAGCGGTCACTGAAAGTTACGTCAACCTTATTCCCACTGCCCAAGGCGGTACTCACGTGAATGGCTTGCGCCAAGGTTTATTGGAATCTATGCGCGAGTTTTGTGAGTTCCGCAATTTGCTACCACGTGGCGTAAAGCTCACGCCCGATGATATTTGGGACCGCTGCGCGTATATTCTTTCTACTAAGATGCAAGACCCGCAGTTTGCCGGCCAAACCAAAGAGCGTTTGTCTTCTCGTCAAGCCTCGGCGTTTGTTTCAGGTGTAGTGAAAGACGCCTTCAGTTTGTGGCTTAACTCGAATACCGATATTGCTGAAGCTATTGCTGAAATGTGTATTAGCAATGCTCAGCGTCGCTTGCGCCAAATTAAGAAGGTTGCCCGTAAAAAAGTGACTCAAGGCCCAGCGCTACCGGGCAAATTAACCGATTGTTCAACCCAAGATTCTGCGCAGTCTGAACTGTTCTTAGTGGAAGGTGACTCGGCGGGCGGTTCTGCCAAGCAGGCCCGTGATCGCGAATTCCAAGCCATTATGCCCTTGCGCGGTAAAATTCTTAACAGCTGGGAAGTCGACTCTTCGCAGGTGTTGTCGTCTAACGAAATACACGATATTTCAGTAGCCTTGGGTATCGACCCAGACTCTGACGATTTGTCAGGCCTGCGTTACGGTAAAATTTGTATTCTTGCCGACGCCGACTCAGATGGGCTGCACATTGCTACCTTGTTGTGTGCATTGTTTGTGCGCCACTTCCGCACTTTGGTAGACCACGGCCACGTGTATGTTGCAATGCCGCCATTGTTCCGTATTGATATTGGCAAAGAAGTCTATTACGCCTTGGATGAAGGTGAAAAGCAGGGCATTTTAGACCGCCTCGAAGCTGAGAAAAAGCGTGGCAAAGTGAACGTACAGCGCTTTAAAGGTTTGGGTGAAATGAACCCATTACAACTGCGCGAAACCACCATGGACCCAAATACTCGTCGCTTGGTACAGCTGACCATTGAAGACGCTGAAGATATGCTTGAGCTTATGGATATGTTGTTGGCGAAAAAACGGTCGGGCGACAGAAAACAATGGTTAGAAAGCAAAGGTAATTTGGCTGAAGTGGTGTAAAATACCCTCAAATTGCCTGCATCTACGCCTTAACGTGTAGAATTCCACGGAATAATAACACTACTAAAAACCAAGGAATGGGTTGACGTTGAAGGACAAGAACTCTCATGCCTGTCGTGAGTGTTCTGTTTTTATTGCTCAGTTATAGGAAGACCGTACGTGTTATTCAGCAAAGTTGTACGCCCGTGCATATTGGCATTGGGCGTGAGTCTTGTGGCTTTTTCTAGCCATGCTCAAGACTACGCAGAGCATTTCGAAAAGGCACTCAAGGCCTTTGAAGCGCAAGATTATCCCACCGCTATTATTCACCTCAAAAACAGTTTGGCGAAAGCGCCCAAGTACACGCCTTCTCGCTTGTTATTAGGGAAAATTTACCTTTATCAGGAAGACTTTCTTGATGCGGAAAATGCCCTCAGTGTGGCGTTGAGCGAAAATGCCGACGTGAAGGTGATTTTACCTTTGTTAGTTGAAAGCAAGATACAGCTGAACAAAACCCAAGAAGGAATAGCGTTACTCGAACAGTACGGCGTACATGACAACCCCGAGCTTATGACGCTGCGGGCAAGGTTGGCAGTACAGGAAGAAAACTTACCTGCCGCTAAAGCTTTGGTTGAACGGGCGTTAATGATTAAACCGGGGTTGGTTGCGGCCAAGTTAGTGCTTGCAGATGTGGCCAACCGACAGTTGCGCTACAACGATGCCATTGAGCTAACCAACGAGATATTGGCAACCGAACCCAGCGACATTCAAGCAAGGCTTATTAAAGCTCGCAGTTTGGAAGCGCAAGAACAACTCCAGCAAGCTTACGAGCAGTACTCCATTATATTAACGCAAGCTCCAGACAATACCATTGGCCTGTTTGGAGCGGCGTTGTTGTTAAAGAAAATGGGCCGAGCAGATGACGCTCTTGCAGCCAGTATTAGTCTGCGTGAAAAGCTCCCCGAGAACCCTTTCGCCAAATTGTTGTACGCCGTGATTTCTGGTTCCCAAGACATTAACAACAAAGAAGTTGAGCGCGCGTTAAAAGACATTAGCACCCAATTGTCATCAATTGATCTCGACAAAATACCGCCGTCTCAGGTGTATTTGTTGTCTGGGTACGTTAACTACCTGACTAAACGTTATGCCGAGGCGAACCGCAATTTTTACAAATACAAAGTGGCCGACGGCTCCGACATTGTGGTTTACAAGCTCATTGCAGATACAGAAGTGAAGCTGGGTAACCTCGACAATGCTTACGACTATTATCGCCAATATTTGTCTCGCCGCCCTGACGACGAAACCGAAACGGCAAACATGTTATCGGTTGCGAAAGCTCGTTTACCGCTAGCCTCTTATCAAGTTGCGCTGCGAGATGCGTTGAAGCGTTTCCCACATAACTTGTCGTTTAGGAATCATCTCGCGGCGACGTATATCGCCGACGGTAATATTGAAAAAGCACACGCCTTACTAAGCGCCGATTATCGGTCTGACGAATACTTACTCGACCTGCAACTAGCAAGACTGTTGATACGTATTCAAGCGTTCAGTGAAGCTGCAAAAGTTACCTCTGCGCTGCTTAGCAAACAGCCTTTAAACCCAGAAGGGCACAAGTTGGCAGGTGATTTAAGCTTAGTGGTTGGCGATCGCGACAAAGCGTTGATGTTTTTTAAACAAGCTATTCAATTACAGCCTCATTTTGTTCCTGCGCTGATGTCGTTGGCGAGCTTGGCATTGAACGATAAAAACTACCCAGACGCCGAGCGCTACCTCAAAAGTATTGAGCAAGACACCGACGCAGTAAAATTGCTCAAAGCGAGTTTGGCCATTGAACGACGCGCCTATGGCGAAGCAAAAGGTTTACTTGAAGCGGTGTACGAAAACGAACCCACGTTAGCAACCGCCAAGTCGTTAATTGAAGTGTACAGCCGCGTAGGCGCTTTTGGCGGCGCTCAGTCGTTATTAGACACCTGGCTACCCAAAAACAGGTTAGATGAAGACTTGCTGATGCTGTCGATTAACCTCGACCGCCAATTAGGTAAGCCTGTATCGAACAACCAGTTACACACGTTATACGCCATGTTTTACGATAAGCCGCCTAAATTGCTGGCATTATTTGAAATGGCGATGTGGTCGGAAGATGTAGCGTTAACAGAAAAAATTTACCAACGCTGCGAAGCGTTAGCCATGCCGAATACTCAACTTTTGTATTTAGCGACTCAGCTCGCCATGCTCAAGCAAGACTACGATAATGCATGGACACTGTTTACCCAGCTTGAAAGCGAGGCGGCCAATGTGACATCGGTAGCTGAATTGGGCTTTAACCTTGCCAATGTGTCGAATAAGGCCGACGAAGCTGAAACCCGCATTAAAAGCTTGTTTGAGAAAACTCGCTCGAAAAAGCACTTTAAAAGCTATGTTGGGGTACTGTTGAATGAGAAAAAGTGGCCGCAAGCCATTGAGCTAATGCAGTCTTGGATAGGGCAGTTTCCGCAAGATCTGAGCGCCATCTATTTGCTCGCCAGTACTTTTAAATCGGCCGGGCAGGTGAACAATAGCATTCGGGTGTTAGAAGACAGCTTAGCGTTTAGCGAAAACCCAGTCACCTTTCATAAACTGGCATATTTACTACAAAACACCGACCCCCAAAAAGCACGGATGATGGCTGATAAAGCGCTGGCGCTTAGCCCCAAAAACCCCGCTTTTAATGACACGGTGGGGTGGTTTTACTATCAAGACGGTGACTACCATAAAGCCTTGGAATACTTGCGTACCGCGCAAACATTCCACGCTAATGAACCGAGTTTAAATTACCATTTGGGCGCTACCTTACATCAATTGGGGCGGAGTAAAGAAGCGTACACTCTGGTACAAAAAGCCATGCTGTCATCGGCTGTATTTGCTGAACGGGCAGAGGCGAGGGCGCTGATGTTAACGTTAAAAACTATCGTTAATGAATAGACTAATGAATATAGTGGTAACGATTGTTGTTTGCTATTTAATCAATTAAAATGCACGCGTCTTTTTTGAGGTTATTGTCATGCGTCGTTTATTTCTGACACTTTTCTTTTTATTTTCGCTCCCAGCAACTGCATGGGACGTCGACCTCGGGGTTGCGGCCGACTACAACATTTTTGTCGAAAACGACTTCACTCACCAAGGGTGGTCCGATTCACAAGGTAAAATCGCCGTAGGCGGCAACGCTAATATTACCAACTACGATGTTGCGGTGAACTACGAGCCTGGCACGTCGCGTGAAGGTGTGCAATTTTGGCAAGAAAGCAGCGGTTATTCTGATGTATTGGTAGTAGAAGGCGACTTATACACCAGCCGTACTGACAACATTAAAGGTAATGTGGTTTTGGGCGGCGACCTTTACTACAACGGCACACTAACCTCAGAAACCAGCAACGACAACTACGCCATGGGTGAAGTAAACGACGATTACGCCGCAGACGGTATCGACTTTGATTCTGCGTTTGATTACCTCACTACACTGTCTGAGTCGTTGGCCGATATGACCGACACTGGCGAAATTGTAGCGGTGGGTAATGAGTGGTGGACGAGTACTCAGCAATTTATTTTTACACCTGACCAAACAGCTGTGGACGAAACTGGCGCGTTGATCTTGAGTATAGATGCTGACACATTGAAAAACGCCACTGACTTTTTCTCGTCAAACCTCGACCCTGACACGCCGATTATTGTGAATGTAAGCGGCACAAACGTAGATTTGGATTGGGTAACCTATTACGACGACCTAGCCCAGCAATACAGTGGTGATACGGCCTATGTGGGCGGTCAGAAAAACATGCCGAGTAACATCATTTATAACTTTTACGAAGCAGAAACCATTACGTTAAACAGTGGTTTCTACGGTAACATTTTAGCGCCTAACGCCGACTTTACTTTTGTGTCTGGTGATTTAAGTGGCCAAGTGATAGCAAAAAGCTGGACCAGTTACTCAGGGGCGCAAGCTAACTTATGGAATGGTTTGTACCCAGGTGTTGATGGCCCTGATACACCGGGAAGTGGTGATTCGGTGGTGGTGAGTGCACCAGCGAGTAGCGTACTGTTTTTCTTGGGCTTATGCTGGGTCGCGTTCAGGCCACTTCGCCATAAAATGCGCCTAGTACAGCAATTCGCATAATATTTTACGGTGGTAGGCTCTTCACCTACCACCTATCTTCTTCTCTAATTCGTTTCTGTTTCATTACTCAGTACTCCTTGCTCTTGATTTCTCGCTATTGGCCGATTTTTTAATAAATTACGTTTGTTTTGTGGCAAGCTAGGTAGCTATACCGCGTTATTAGTTTCAAGGATGTTTATGTCTTCTTCGTTATCAGCTTCATTGCCCAATAGCCTACCCAAAGCGATTTTATTTGATCACGACGGTACGCTCATCGACTCTGAAAGCACGCATTTTGCGTTGTGGAATCAGGCGCTAAAGCCTTACGGCGTAGCCGTAGACGAAGCCTTTTACAATGAAGTGATGGCGGGGATCCCCGTGCCGCAAAATGCAAAAGATGTGATTGCTCATTTCAATTTGGACGTGCCGCCTACTCAATTGGCGGCTGAGAAACAGGCAATTACCGCTGACTTTCTGGCAAAGCAAGCGTTCCCCCTTATGCCCGGCGCTAAAGAAGTGTTGCATGCCTGTTACGACGCAGGGATCACCCTCGCTATTGTAACGGGTGGAACCGGCTTGTCGGTGAAAAAAACAGTCAGCACTTATGGCTTTGAAGGCATGTTCAGCACTGTGGTAGCGGTAGAAGATGTTGAGCACAGCAAGCCAGCCCCCGATTGTTACTTAAAAGCCTTGGGGCAGCTGGGCCTTAGCGCCAATGAAGCTATGGCCGTGGAAGACACCGAACACGGGTTAAAAGCCGCCGTTGCCGCTGGACTTGCTTGTGTCGCCTTACCCACACCACTGTCTATACATCACGATTTTTCTACCGCGTCTCGTCAGTATTCGTGTTTATTGGAATGGTGGCAGACAGAAATGCAGCCGTTGATCAAATAATCAATATACGGAATACTGCAGTCCAGAGCGTGAACGGCTTTGCCGAACAAGATTAATAGAGACGATAACCTATGATTTTCAGAACCTTGGCCGTGTTAGTTCTTTTGTGTGTTACGGTCATTGGTGGCGCTGTATTTTTACTTATCGACAGCAAGCCACAAATTCCTTCCCAATCACCGGCTAGGCTTGATGATGCTGAAACCGTTACCGCGTTGATGGCGCAGGTAAAAGAGAGTATTTCTTCGCGGTATCAGCCTCACACGGTGGAAGTGAGTAAAGAGCAGGTAGAGAGCTTAGTGGGCTTTTTACAACGCGCCGTTCCCACTTTGAATGCTGATGCACTAGTAACTGAGCATCACACTCTGATCGCCGCGTCGATGCCGTTACCGGCTCCGTTAGATGACTTTTACTTTAATATTGAAAGCCGTTTGTTACCCGCCGAAGAGCTCGCCATTGATTACATCAAAGTGGGAGATTTACGCTTACCGGGCGATTTGGCCTTAAACAGTGTGGTGTGGCTGGTGGACAACTGGACACACAGTGAAGTGGCGACCAACGCCAAAGCCCAAATTAGTAAAGTAGACATGAGTAACGACGGCGTAATACTAACCATTGAACCACTTGATGCCTTACTCAATGAACTCAATACGTTGAGCACAGGTTTGTCGATGGACCAAGACGACGAACTGCGCCAACAAACGGCGTATTACTTACAGTTTTTAGCTAGCACCTTGCCAGCCAAACGTTTGCAGAGCCAGTCGCTTAGCGATTATGTGCAACTGGTAATGACAGAAGCGGCTGGCCGTAGCCAACGTGATAACGCTGTGGCACACAATGAAGCCGCGTTAATGGCATTGGCAATTTTTATTGGTCATCATCGTATGGCTAATTTGGTAGGTGATGTGCAGCCCGACGCCAACCATGCCCTAAAGCCTGCTGCGCCAGCGGTATTGCACCGCCGCCATGACCTCGCACAGCACTTTACTATTTCAGCCGCATTGGAAGTGGTTTCTCGTGAAAATGTGACCATGGCCATTGGCGAATTCAAAGAGCTAATGGACCGCGCGATGGGCGGATCAGGGTATAGCTTTGTGGATTTAGCGGCGGATATGTCGGGCATTGCGTTTGCGCGGTTACTACTCGACCCTGCCAAAGCTTATGACGCGCAGCGCCAATTAGCGGGTGGAGTGACTGAAAGCAATATTATCCCTTCTATCAACGGCTTACCTGAAGGTATGAGTAAAGCCGAATTTGACACGCGCTTTGGCGAAGTAGACAGCCCGGCGTATCAAGCGCAGGTGAGTGAAGTGAAGCGCCGTGTTGATGCGCTACCTCTTTATCAATAATGGCGTAAAACGCTAGCTAGACACTGTCGTTCTTACTAATGGCCTAACTTATAGATAGCGGGGCAGGTTTACTGCCCTTTCAAGCTCTCTGAAAATTGCTGAATGGTCACTAGCGCCAATTCAATTTTCTTCACCAAAGGTGCAAGGGCGGCTTTGGCTTCTGCTTCATCCATGTTTTTCAACGCTTGCCAGTCTTGGGCAATTTCTTCGATATAGGGCGAGAAGCGACGGGCTTGAGTTGTAAAGCCACTGTCGGTAGCAAAAATTGCCTGAAACTTGCCTTTTTGTTCTTGTTGTAATTTGTTGATGGCCGAGTCGGCGTCAATGGCTTTGCGATACAGGGTTTGAATGGTGTCCTGTAAGTGAGTATGAATAGCGTCCATTGGCACTCCAAAAAAAGATTAAAGATTATTCAAGTGTTGTCGATAATGTAATGAGGTGGGCAATTCTGCCCACTTTTAAACTTTGCTACAAGCAATAAAGGAAACTGGTATGGATCTACAAGGTGCAAATGCCTCTGGAACGTCCGGTGCGTCACTTGAGTTGGCCTCTCTAAAGCTGGCTAAAAATCAGCAGAAACAAGAGGGACAAGCGACGCTTCAGTTGCTAGATTCGGCAGCTGACGTACCAAAACCATCTTCGGCAAATCCGGCTGTAGGAGCCAACATCGATACCTACGCCTGATCGTTGGGATGAAGACGCAAGTCGATCGGCGTTTTGCCGGGCTGGCCACCAATCTCGCTAACGAGCTTGGGAACCAAAAAGCCTGGCAAGCGCTTTACCACGTTTTGCATTAGTTGCCGCGCCGTTTCCAGAGGCACGTCAAAGTGGCTCGCGCCGTCTACCTTGTCTAATGTATGCAAGTAATAGGGCAATACGCCCGCTTCAAACACCGCTTCATTCAGCGCCACTTGAGCTTCTACCGTATCATTCACACCTTTGAGCAATACCGCTTGATTGAGCAAGGTTACGCCTTGCTGACGTAAAGCATGTAATTTCAGCTTTAACGACTCCGACACCTCATTGGCGTGGTTAATATGCAGCACCATAATGCGCTGCATGGGTAACTCGGTAAACCACTGGGCAAACTGGCTATCAAGACGATTGGGGATCACCACAGGCAAACGGGTGTGAATGCGCAAGCGCTTCACATGGGCAATCTGACTAATTTGCTGACCCAGCCAAGCGAGGTGATCATCTTTCGCCATTAGCGGGTCGCCACCTGAGAATATCACTTCGTTAATGTTTGGGTTACTTGCAATGTAAGCCAGTTCTTTTTCCCACTGGGCCTTGTTCATGGCGTTGTCGCCATAGGGGAAGTGGCGTCTAAAACAATAACGACAGTTAATCGCACAGCCACCACGCACAATCAGCAATACCCGCGTATCGTACTTGTGCAGAATACCTCGGCCAGCCGTGTCATGCTCTTCTAGCGGATCTTGGCTATAACCGGGTAGGGTGATGAATTCGTCTGATACCGGCAACACTTGCAAGAGTAGAGGGTCTTGCCAGTTGCCTTTTTCCATCAAACTGGCGAAATGTTGCGGCACGCGCATAGGAAAAAGCTGACGCGCATCGCCATTCTTGCCATAATCAGACACATCTAATTGCAAGTAATCCAGCAAAGCCTCTGGCGTAGTAAAGCTTGTTGCTAATTCTTTTTGCCAGTTCTGCTCTACAGCAATGCGTTTTTTTTGTATTATTTGCGCCACTAACTGCTAAACCTATTGTTGACTGAGGAATTATGGCTAATTTCAGCACTAACGAATTCAAAGCTGGTCTTAAAATCATGCTGGACGGCGAGCCGTGCAACATTCTTGAAAACGAATATGTTAAACCTGGTAAAGGCCAAGCGTTTAACCGCGTAAGAATCCGTAAATTGATTTCTGGCAAGGTTTTAGAAAAAACCTTCCGCTCAGGTGAATCTGTTGAAGGTGCCGACGTAATCGACACCGAACTAGCCTATCTATATACCGATGGCGAATTCTACCACTTTATGAATAACGAAACATTCGAACAAATCGCGGCTGACGAAAAAGCCGTAGGCGAAAACGTTAAATGGTTGGTAGAAAACGACATTTGCACCATCACTTTGTGGAACGGTTCTCCAATCACGGTAACACCGCCTAACTTTGTTGAGTTAGAAATCACCGAAACCGACCCTGGCCTAAAAGGCGACACTGCGGGCACAGGCGGTAAGCCTGCGACGTTGAGCACAGGCGCGGTTGTGCGTGTACCTTTGTTCGTACAAACGGGCGAAGTGATCAAAGTTGATACCCGTAGCGGCGAATACGCATCGCGCGCGCAGAAGTAATCGACACCGTGGGCGTACACAACAAGGTGCGCCCACCACTTGTTTATGACTACATCTCACTGGCAGCCGACTGCCTCTCTTGAAGCGCTACAAGCGCGCGCCCAACTCCTTGCCGACATTCGTCAATTTTTTGCACAGCGCAAGGTGCTAGAAGTGGATACGCAGGTACTGTCACACGGTACGATTACCGATGTGCATTTGCACCCATTCGCCACGCCCTTTGATTTTAGCGAAACCGGGAAAAAAGAAACCCTGTACCTGCAAACCTCGCCCGAATACGCGATGAAGCGTTTGCTGTGCGCCTACCAAACTTCAATTTATCAACTAGGTAAAGCCTTTCGACACGAAGGTTCTGGCCGCTGGCACAACCCAGAATTTACCTTGCTTGAGTGGTATCGCATTGGGTTTGACCATGAACAGCTCATGGACGAAATGGACGCGCTATTGCAATGCGTGCTCAGCACCGGCCAAGCCGAACGCATGAGCTATCAAGAGGCATTTAAGCAGCAGGTAGGCATAGACCCACTCACCGCTTCACAGGCCGAACTGGCCGACAGGCTCACAACGTTTAATATTGATATTAGCAGCGACTTCCCCATCGACCCCGATGGCATAATGCAGTTGTTGTTTAGCTATGTGGTAGAGCCAAATATTGGTACCGAGGTACCGTGTTTTATTCATAGCTTCCCCGCCAGCCAAGCTGCTCTTGCACGTATTAACCAGCACGATAAACGCGTGGCAGACCGATTCGAAGTGTATTTTAAAGGCGCAGAACTCGCCAATGGCTTTTACGAACTGGCCAATGCCGACGAGCAGCGCAAACGCTTTGAACAAGACAACCGCCTACGCCAAACCTACCGCCTAGAACCCGCTCCCGTAGATGAACGATTTCTACAAGCATTGTCATCAGGCTTACCTGAATGTGCAGGCGTTGCCATGGGCATCGATCGCTTACTGATGATTAAACTTGGCGCTACTCACATCCAAGACGTCATTCCATTTCCTGTTGCTAGGGCTTAGATTTAAACGCTTTCAACGAAATTTTGCCGTTACAAAAATAGCCCACCATAGTGGTGTATTTAACTACACCACGCGATGGGTGACTTTGTAAATTCAAATGGTTAGTATGATTAATTAAAGATGCTCCTACTTTTGTGTAATTGGTTTGGACGTAGTGGGAGTTAGTTAATTGTTAGGGCCAATCAGGAGAGGCTATGCTAGAAAACACATTGATATCATTAATTGCAGCTCTCTTTACTTTTATAAGTGGGGTTTTGGCTAGCTATATATCTAAGAAAAAATTAGAGCAAGATAAAATACAGCAGAAGAGAGTCGAAGAACTAGCCAAATCAGTTTCATCCCATGCAGAAGAAGCTAAAGCAAGAGCAATAGAGGAGATTTCCAAACGCCTTCCAGAAGGAGAGCAAACGCCAGATCAATTAAGTGAGGCTGTATCGCAGAGTTTCGAAATTGGCGGTGATCTTGTTATCCATAATGAGCACGGGACCCAAGAAATTGAACTGGTTCAAGACTTGGTAACTGGCTATCACCAGCAAGCTTTATCCCAAGCAAAGGTTCAGTTTTGGTTTAGTGTTATTGCAGCGACAGTTGGTTTTGCATTTATCATATATTCCGCTAGTGGTGTCAATCTTGAGAACCTTACCAGCCTACTTAAAATTGTTCCTGGTGCAGTTATAGATGCGGTTGCACTCTTATTCTTCAGGCAAGCCGAGCAGACTCGCGAACGCGCAACAGCACTTTATGATCGTCTACGAACAGATAATCAAATGAGAAGCGCCAGGGAATTAGTAGAGTCTATTGAAGATGTACAAATAAAAAGCACGGTTAAAGCTCAAATCGCTTTACATATGGCGGGGCTAAAACCAAAAGAAATTGACCTTCACTCAATTATGAATGGTGGTTCTAGTGAAGGCTAGCCCTAACAAGTCAAGGCTGTCGGACGCTTCGCGCCGCAGCTTGAGGCGTTAGGCTCTGGGAAGAATCGAGTGAAGTATCTATTTTCTTTAATTTTATTTCTATCTAGCTCGCTTTTATATGCGGGGGTTCTTTCTACTGAGGAGCTTGATAAGCTTACAGATTTACTATCAGATCAATATTCAGTATTGGTTAAAAAGTCGATCTCGGAAAAGCCTGATGATTCAGGTAGGTTTATATATGTAACCTTTACTATTGAAGGTTTTAGTCAGGGAAACAATCATCAGCAATATTTAGCTGTTTATATATCAGAGCTAAAGAAACTTGCAGAACCGCCTTTCTCAGAATATGGAGAGCCTAAATATCGCTTGGTAGGCTTTAGAAATATTTGTAATAGTCCGTTGCTTGGTTACAAGGCTGGTTCCCTTGTGACCACAAAGGGCGAAGTTACTGGTGTGTGCGCTCCATTAAAAACCGGTAGGGCGCAGGAGAAAGTCTTTACATATAGAGTTGGCAGGTTTGGTGTGTATTAGCCTAACAAGGCGCTCAAATCGGACAGTTAACGCGTCGGCGCTTTTTGTGTATGCTGACGCAACTATACACAAACGGCCTTTGGCGTTAACTGCCGTTTCGCTTAGCGTTATGTGCAATCACTTATGTGGTTTAAATCAAGGACTCGATAATAAATGTTTAACCAGCACAATGTGCTCACAATTCTTCTTTTAAGTGTCGTCCTTATTAACAGTATTTTTGCTGTTTTTTACGGCCAGAATGTAGTTTCAGGACTTCTCAATTTTTCCTCTTGGAAAGAGACCCTATATTGGCTGGTTTCGGGTGGCGCGATCGTTGGCAGTATTTTGGGGGGCATATTTGTACTTAGAAAAAAAAGAGTTGGGGTCAGCATCTGTTTGTGGGTATACGCTATCCAAGTTTTCGGTCTAATTACTGAATCATATAATTATGTTATTTCTGTAGGATTTAATGTTTCCTTTTCCACTGACTTGGAAATACTGTTCAATTTAGTCGGTAAATCTATCGAATTTAACTTGGTCGCTTTAACAATTGTTGTTATATCTGGTTTCACTTTATTAAGCTTAAACAAAACTCAAGGTGAACAAACTTGCACATAACAAGGCGCTCAAGCCACTCACTTCGTTCGCTGGGACACAAACAGGCAGGCGGCTTCGCCATTATAGCCTGCCTGTTTGTGCCCCATATTTAAGTGTTATGTGCCAAAGGGTAGCTATACATGGATGTTACGAATAAATTACTTCATGGGGCCTCGCCATATTTAAGCTATATGGTTTATAGCCCTCTTTCCAAAGAACTGATTCTGGCATTAGTCGATAATCCAGAAAACATGCATATTGTTTTAAAAGTGGTCTTTTCAGGCATTTTGCAATATCGCGAAGAGATGCTTCATAATGAAAATACCATTAACTCGGTTATTGGAATTAACTGGCTTAGTGATAACGCCATTTGTATTTGCACCGAGCATAAAGAAGTTATTATAGAGTTTAACGGCGATCCTCGCAGGGAGAGCGTCACATAACAAACCAAGCAAGCGGGAGAATTACACGTGGGCTCCCGTCACTTCGTTCCGTATTATAGCCCACGTGTAATTGCCCCTTAGTGGGGTGTTATGTGCTATCGTAAAGCAAAAACTAAAAGGAATTATTTGTTAATATCAATGCAACAATTGCAGGCCAAGTTATTGCCTTTATAGCTTTGTTTATGGTGGTTGTAGGGTACCAACTTGGCAAACGCAAAACTCAAACACCCTCTCTCACTGCATTCGTTGGACTTTTAACAGCTTTTGTTCCACCGTTGGCCATCATTTTCTTGGCTATCCTTGTCTTAAAAAACGACATACCACAACAGGCTAATGAGTGAACGCACATAACAAAACACTTAAGACGCAGTCCGCTGACGCAGCCTGCTGGGACACAAACACGCGGGGCGCTTCGCTATTATGCCCCACGCGTTTGTGCCCCTTAGCTTAGCGTTATACGGCTAGATTATGAATTCCAAAATTTCTGAAAATATCAAAACGCATGGATGGCAGTTTCAGTACGTGTTTGACGAAAATGAAAAGCTGCCAAGCTTCGCATACTCTATTGGCTTTGAAGAATCTTATTCACATCCTGAAGTTATGATTTTCGGCTTATCAAAAGATGTCATGCACACGCTACTTTCAAATTTGGCCGCTGACATTAAAAGTGGACTTGTTTTTCAGGCTAACGAAAAAGTTAAAGACGTATTAAATGGGAATTTTGATGTCATATTTAAAAGGATGAAACCTGAATTTTTGTCTGAATATGCTGGGGCAGCGAAAGACTACTATCAAAAGCCATTTGAAGTTTTAGTAATGCTCTGGCCTGATAAGAACAATGTTTTACCTTGTGAGCAAGGTTGTCAGCTCACTGTTCAGGCTGA
Organism: Alteromonas sp. ABE4_545; assembly: GCF_056161325.1. NCBI lineage: Bacteria > Pseudomonadati > Pseudomonadota > Gammaproteobacteria > Alteromonadales > Alteromonadaceae > Alteromonas > Alteromonas sp. ABE4_545. Next base: position 105,562 of record NZ_JBSWYY010000005.1, on the reverse strand, counting down.
GGCGGTAAAAGTCGTATAACAAACCGCTGTAGACGCACGCGGGGCGTTATGTTTCAGGGAGGAATCTTTATGTTGTACATACTTGGCGGTCTGCCAGCGACAGGAAAAACTGAACTTTCAAAGTATTTATCTTCCTCATTGGGTGCAGTGCATATTCGCATCGACACTATCGAACAGGAATTGAAAAACTTTGGATTTAAAAAGTTGTATGACGAGGGCTATAAGATTGCTTTTGCTATTGCGTTAGAGAACCTAAAAAACGGTCTTTCTGTAGTAGCAGACTCAACCAATCCAGTTTTAGAATCCCGTGAAGCGTGGATAAGCGTTGCAAATAAGGCCTCATCACCCTTCACAGAAATCGAAGTCATTTGCTCAAATGAAAATGAACACAAAGAGCGCGTCGAAACAAGGCAAACGGATATTCCTAATCTTTTGCTTCCGTCGTGGGAAAGTGTGACTTCAAGAGATTATCATTCGTGGGAAACAGTACGTATTGTCATCGACACTGCGGGAAAAACACCTGAACAAAGTAAAAAGGAGCTGAGTGATTTACTTCGTAGAAGCAGTGAAACATAACAAACCGCTGTAGACGCACGCGGGGCGTGCTGGGACAAAAACACGTGTGCTGTCCTCGCTTCGCTCGTTATTATAGCCCACATATTTTTGCCCCTAAGTGGGGCGTTAGGTGCTCGTGAATATGAAATCAGTTTTCATTATCGTATTAGCTTTCTTATTGCTTTCTTGTGCTGAGTCATCTCATTTCAAGCGATTCGACACGTCAAAACCTGAAATCGATCTTTCTAAAGAATTGATGGGCGATTGGGAAAAAGTCTGCTTTATTGGTCCTTATAGTAATAACGAAAGCGCAGTGCAAACACTTGGATTTGAATTCGATATTGAAGAATTTAGTGGTATTGCAGTGGATGAAGGTATAACTCTTCTAGTTACGGTTGAGAACAGTCAAGTATCTGATTATTATGGAGTTAGGAGAAATAACGCCGATTTCTCAAAATTTAGTTCGAAATGTTTTTTGCAAAGTGATGCAAAATTCAAAATCAAACGTGGCGAGTCTGGGTGGCCGTATGTGCAACGCACCAAACAAGGGGCTTAGCTCGTTCACTCTGTTCACTGTGGCAGTAACGCAGCGGCGCTTCGCTATTATGCCCACATGTTTTTTCCCCTAAGCGGGGTGTTATATGCCAAAGGAGTGGCTTAGGTGCTGTATCTTTTATTAAGTATTGTTGTTTATTGCTTTTTGGTTATTTCGTTAGAGAGTTTTGTTTCTAGCGAACTATCTTCTATGTTCTTGCATGGCGTAAGTTTAGTTACTTCGGCTTCAATCGGTTGCTTGCTTCAGAAACGAAAAATCCAACTTGGGGATAGGGCTGCCAAGACGACGTTAATAGTCATAGTAAGCATGGTCGTTTATAAATCGCTAATTATTTTGGCGGTTTTAGATTTCAACCCACCCGAACAAACTATTCTTGCATCAATTTATTTATTTTTTGCTGTTAGCTTGGTGTCTATATCTGAAGAGTTGTTTTTCAGGGGATTTCTATTTGATACTGTCGTTGCTAAATACAATCAAAGTATCGCAATAATTGCATCTGTATTGCTTTTTACATTGATGCATATGAGTAACTCGATAATAGCGTTAGTGTTTAATTGCGTCTCAGGCATTATTTTCGTATATCTCAGGGTTAAATACCAAGGTGTTTTTATGCCAATAATTGCGCATTTAGTTGGTAATTGGACTGTGTTTTGTTTAAGTCTGGCATATAACAAACCGCTGTAGACGCACGTGGGCGGGCTGGGACAAAAACACGTGGGCTGCCTCGCTTCGCTCGTAATTATAGCCCACGTATTTTGCCCTTCAGCAAGGCGGGTTAATTGACATAAGGAGTATGAATTGATCAGGCAAGTTCGGGCTGAAGATTATGAGAGTATTGCAAACATTTATAATCATTATGTTTCAAATACCTCTATTACGTTTGAAGAAACGACCGTTACAATCACCGATATTCAAAATAGAGTAGAAAAATCACGTAGTACCAATCTTCCTTGGGTCGTTATAGAAATCAGTGGTTCTATTGTCGGTTATGCGTACGCTACCAAATGGAAAGAGAGAGCCGCATACAGGTTTTCTGTAGAATCTTCCGTTTACGTTTCCGAAGAGCATCATGGTAAAGGTTATGGCACACTTCTTTACAAGGAGCTGCTTAAAAGGTTGAATTTACTAGAAGTAAATTCAGTAATTGGTGGCATTACGCTACCAAATCTTGCCAGTGTCGCATTGCACGAGAAACTGGGCATGGAAAAAGTTGCTCACTTTAGCAATGTGGGCTTTAAATTTGGTAAATGGTTGGATGTCGGGTATTGGCAGTTGAAACTGCGCACCTAACAACCCAATCAATTCACTGCGTTCGCTGGGACGCGTACACGCGGGCGGCTGTGCTGTTATACCCCACGCGTTTATGTCCCGTAGCTTGGCGTTAGTAATACAAGGATATGTAATGAAATTAAGTATTATCTGCATTTTAAGTGTTTCTTTTTCAGTAATGTTACTAGGTTGTTCATCGCAGCCAAGTTCAAAGTTTGTTCAACTTGAAAAAGAAACTTCAGATTATTGCTCCAGATTTAACGATATTAATGAATCTGGCGGAGAGATCACTGTTACTAATTACACTATTAAAACAGTTGAAACTGATAGTAGCGGTAAAAAAATAGAAACAACAAAAGTAGTAGATTGTGGCGTTTAGTGCAGTCAGCAGGCCAATTAAGTCCGGCACCGTGGGTGCCGGACGCATACACGCGGGGTGTGTAGGGGAAAACACACGTGGGCTGTCCTCGCTTCGCTCGATATTTTAGCCCACGTATTTTTTGCCCCAAGCGTGGTGTTATGTACTTTAATGAATTGAATTAGAAAAGGATTTTTTAAGAACATGCTTTATGTGCTTGTAATATTACTACTACTTTTTATTCTGAATATCCTTCCTTGGGTCCTTGCATTAGTCTCAAAAAAAGCTTCTGGTAATAATAAGGTTATTTGGTTTTTGATGGCCTTTTTCTTATCTTGGCTAGGGTTTATTGTTTATTACTACCTCGTTGTAAAACCTGAATGGAAATCTTCATTAGAGAAAAATAAAACCCAAAAGGTAATTAGAAACGAAAATGGAATGCCAATTAAAATTTATAAGCAATCTTAGGTTTCTGGTAAATATGAATAAGTTCAGGGGCAATTTTCCGTTGCACTTTTTGGCATGGCTTCGCCAACTTATGCCAAAAATCGCCAGTACAAATTGCCCCGGTTGCGTGCGCTAAATACCAAAAGGAAGTTGGGAAATGAAAGGGACTTATTTACTCAACAAAATAGAAGACTTTTTAGAATATTTGGTATCACCAAAGTATGTCTGGATTCTCGGTTTGGTACTCATGTGTATTTATATGTCTTATTGTTATTTACATTCGGTAACCATTTTTCATCCAGGGGTTTATTTCCTTGGTGTAATTGCCCCTTATGTGGGTCTTAGAAATCACGTAAACATGGAAGGTTTTAATTGAAAACACTATTCGTTTTGGTTCTTGGATTGTTATTGGCTGGCTGTAATGCTCAAATCGGAATTCCCGAAGATATTGGTGAGCAACCGTGGAGGACTGTTTACCTAGTTTCGTTTGCTTTCATTTGTGTTATTCCAATCATTTCACTCGTCATCCTCATAATAGCTAGATTAGGAAAACCGGCATTTTCAAAGAAGAGCTATCAACTCTTTCTTTACTCGGCGGCTTTGTTTGTACTAATGCTCGGTAGTTGGTTGATTTTGGAAATGTCTCTACCCAAGGATGTTAACATCAGAGTCGATTTGTTTATTGTCTTGCCAGCAGTTCTAGCGCAAGTTGTTATTATCGCAATCTCAGGATTTTTTATGCTAAAAAGGCGAGTTGCGAATTTTGACAAATAAAATGTTGTGGTCACAAATACGTGGGCTGTTTCGCAGTATAGCTCACGCGTTTACGCCGCCAAACCAGAGCTTTAAAACAAGGATGATTAGTGAAAAATTTATCCGTTGTTTATAATTTCATTTTGGAATGACTTACAACGTGTGGCATTTTTAGTATTCAGTGAGCTTTGTGTTGAACGTGTTATACACTTTTTAGGAAAAGGATATTATGAAGATTAAACTAATAGTGGCTCTGCTGTTATGTACCTTTTTAATTGGCTGCGCATCAACTTCCGACAAAGCTGCAAGGGATTTTCTTGATGGGGCCAGTTCCAGCGCTGAATCAAGACGCAAGGAAGAATTAAACAATAAGTATCGGGAAAAACCTAATCATAAAGAAGACTTTGTAGAAGACACAATATCTGGTGCACTTACAGCTCTTTTCCGAAGTTTATTTAGCTCCGATGAAGATAACGATTAGAGTCAGGTTTTTCGGTACGTATATAACAAGTTGACCAGTATATTTACAGCGTTTGCTAGGACGCAAATACGCGGGCGGCTTGACATTATGCCCCTACACTTGCTGGGGCTAAAATACGCAGGCTCCATCGCTTCGTTCGTGATTATTACTAATGCATTTTTGCCCCTAAGCGGGGTGTTAGCGAGCAAAATATGATTTGGCCCTTTACCAAAAAACAACCGGCGCATTGGGAAGAAACGATAATCGTCACATTCGATGAGAATCAGATTATTACTAGTTATCCTGATGGACAAATTGAAATGGTGTTTTGGAACAAATTAGATTCAGTTGAAGTGCATACGAATGATACTGGCCCTTGGGGGGCAGATGTGTGGTTTGTATTGTCTTCTGATAATGAAGTCTGCTCTTTTCCACTTGGTTCAAAAGGATGTGTCGAATTAATTGAGAGGCTTCAGCTTCTATCTGGGTTTGAACTCAAGGGCATGAACAGCACGGGTAATGCAAAGTTCTTATGTTGGACTAAATCAGCACACTAACAAAGCGTTTAAGTCGTGATCCATATGTTCCCCTTCGCTGTTATACCCCATGTATTTTCGCCCCTAATAGCCTTGACGTTAGGCTTAATGAGGAATCGATGAAATATTTTATACATCTAGTATTAATCTCGCTCCTTGTAGGATGTGGAGCTGGTTTAAAAGACAAGCCTACCGAAGTTAACGAAAGTGAAATTGGTCCTGTAATTGAATTCATAGCGAAAACGGATATGAGAAAATGGGATAAATATGCACAGGAAGTTCGCTGGGGAATAGCGGTAAGTGAAGCTGATATTACAACTGTCGTAAAAGAAGGGTGGTCTTATAATGAGCCGGTATACGATATTTCCGAATACGAACAATACATTGTAAAGTCAGGAATAAGTAGTTTCGAACGAGTGTCGGTACCAGTTAACACTGGTGTGCATGATTGGCTGATACTCATAGACCTAGATAACAATGGAACATGGGATAGTTACTTGGGGTCAGCCGAAGAGTATATAAAACTTAATCGAATCGAATTTAAAAATGGTTTTATCTACTCCGTCATCGTGGGAGACGATTCTATCCCAAGGCTGGAAATCAAGCCTAACGAAGCGTTGTAGCTTAAAGGAAGTGAGATGACTGGCACATATGATTGGAACCCCATGCCTCACAAAGTAGACATTAAATGTCCTGCTTGCAGTGGGCATTGTGTGTTCGAGTTTGCCGAGGTTGTCAAAATTGCACGGAAAAAAGATATCCCATTTTTCGAGCAAAGTGACATCTTTGAATACTCAATATTTAAGGATAGTTGCGGCCATAAATGGCATGGCGCTATTTATTTTGCTAATTTGCACGGTGGTTCGATTAACGCTATCACTTGCTTACCTGACGGTTATTCCCCCGAAAATTGGTCTCACTCTCAGTACCTAACCAGAAGTCATGGCCTTGATATAGGTGCATTTTATTGTAGCCATTGCTTAACAAGAAAACCTTATATTCTACAATGGCCTCAAGATGCTTATTATTCATTCAGTTACAAAGGTGAAGTACTTTGGGCATTTAATCGCGAGTCGGCGGTAGACCTCCGTGATTACATTGCTTCCAATGAAAGAAAAACTGAAAATTTTAAGTGGGCTAGCTTTTTATTGCATATACCAACAGTTTTTAAAAAGCAAAATGCACGCGACAATATCGTTAAGCAAATAAACAAGGTGCTAGCCGCATAGCTATGTAACGAGAACATATTCCAGAGGTATAGTGCAGTAATCTCTCTGGTCAGGATACAAACAGAACTACATTTTGACGCGTTATCATTTCAATTGCGCTAAATATACTCAAATTAGCTAATAGCACTTTGTATGAACTTGCACTCGTTGTTGTGTTCTTAACTGGCAATACATGGATGTTTTTGTGTTTGGCGAAGGATGCGACTCAACAACATAAAACCTTTTGTTATCTCCGTTTTTATTCATATGGCGATCATTACTTTAATTATTGCCATCGCTTCACCACACCCTAAGAAAGTTGAACAACGGGCAAGTAGACAAAGTTACTTGTACACAAAGCCTCTAGTGCTTAAACCAAGCGTTAGCGAGCCTAGTTTAGTTACACCAGAGAATACTATTACGCCTTCGTCAGTAGAAGAGCCGAACGAGATAGAACAGGCTACGCCAGTTCAAAATCAGCCTTTACCAGTAACAAGACCGATTGACGATATTGACGAACACGCCATACAAAACTATCAAACGGAACAACCATCGTTGCAGAACAATGCCTCGGCTAGTTTGAACAAAACCCCCACGATATTGAGCAATTCCGCAAAATACATTGCGGAGCTCAATTCCAAAAAGCTTAATGTGTTATCACAGCAAGCTGTTCAAGAGTACTATCAGCCTAAACCGCTCATCGATAATTCAAGAAAGCTAAGTACTAATGAGCGATTAAAAGCGCAAAGTGCCGACTTCGCCCCTCCGGGATCAGGGATTATCGTGTTGTCAGAGTCTGGACCAAATGAAAAAACAATTATGGTGGATGGTTCGTGTATGACGGTTACAGAAACCGACCTCCTTGACCCTATCTCGCGTGGTGCCTCAGTTTGGTTACTTGGCGGTGCTGGCTGTCAGAAGTACGATAAGTTTAATGGTCAACTTCAAAAATCGCTGGATAAGTATTTGAAAAATTAACGCTGTTATTCTCTTACTCTTCCAATGTTAGCTTTCAATATCTTGGGCGTTGCGGCTATGATTTGTGCATAAGACACGATTAAGCGCAAAAGCATTGTCAGCTCAACTAACATCTGCATATTAGGGCAAGCCTTTTGTCTCCAACATTTAAAAGGTATGCGCTTTAAGTAGGTACTGGGTGCTCGCTAAATATACTAAACGTGTTAGTTTATAAACACTTAAATTGCGTCAGCCAGTGGTACAAACGTTATAGTCACGTGGTCAAAATAAGGATGTTTTATGATTAAAAATGAAATACAAGCGCGACTTATCTTGTCGTGTTTTTTCATACTGCCGTTGTTTTTCGCTTTTGAATGAGAAGTCTAAATGGAAATTGAATATTGTGTAAATCGTGCAATTACTTCAGAGCAGTTTATTGAATTACTAAACCAGACCACGCTCGGAGCAAGGCGCCCAATAGATGATCCCGAATGTATCAGAGGGATGTTGGCGCAGGCTGATTTGCTTGTGTCGGCTTGGGTCGGGGAGCAACTTGTAGGTGTTGCCCGTTCTGTGACCGATTTCCATTATTGTTGCTATCTATCAGATCTCGCTGTTTCTGAGCATTTTCAATCGAAGGGCATTGGTAAAGAGTTGCTCAGACAGACCTTCGCCAGCCTTAAAAAAGGGTGTAAATTAATTTTATTATCAGCCCCCCAAGCAACTGAATACTACCCAAAAGCCGGTTTCAAACAGCATAACAGTGCGTGGACAATGACTGATTTAGAAGAGCTTTTGTAACATCTGTATTTGAAGCACTTGTATTTTTGCGCTAAGCGAGTTGTTAATGCTCTTGTTTATGTGTACTTTTTTGGCCATTGGGTAACAGTATTGAGCTTCAAGTAGACGACCAATGGCTGATACAGGAATCTGATATTTATGAGCACGGTATTTGAGCACGGTATTGTAAAGGGAGAGTGGGTTGAGCGTTGAATTTCAAGATATTTATCTACAATTTAACCGGTATCCTTTGAAGTCGAAGATTGAGGGGTGCCCGCACTGTGAGTTAGCAGGCGCTGACTCAGGCCTTCATTCAAAAGCTTTGAATTTACTTTCTTGGGATGACCTTCAAATTTTCATCTTTAAATCAATGACGACGTTTGGTGATGTCGACGATTTCAAACACTTCTTACCTAGAATATTCGAGTTGTATATTACAGACTATTGGAATGCGCCGTATGACTTCGGGCTATTTCTTTCAAAGCTTGAATATGCGAATTTAGCTGGTTGGCCTATTCAAGAAAGGCGCACAGTGATGAATTTATTCGAGAGTTGGACCTGCCGATTAAAAACGTCAGGTTCTGTGAATGACCTAGAAATACTTGAAGATGTTGAATCATTTAATGGAGGGCTCAGAAAACTGTAGTGTTTAATGTGCCATAGACGTTATTGGAAAGAATTTAACCCCAAAAATCTTTTTTTCCGCTAACTAGGCCAAAAGGAAAAGTTAGGGTGTATATCTCTACAAAACTATTATTTTGATATTAAATTTAAGGAAGTAAAAAATGGAAAAAACAGGATCGAAACCAATTTTAGGCATTTTATCGGTAATAGTTGTATTAAGCTTTCCTCTATTAAGTTTGGTTTATAACAGTACTGAAGTAGGATTTCTTGAGATATTTGAATGGGGAACTATGTTTGGCTGGTTTTGCATTGGTACTGGACTAGCGTTTGGTAGTTTGCTTAAAGAAAGGGAAAAAAAGCTACATCTAATTTTTCCGATTTTGACTCTTTTAATTTCAGCATTATTAATTTCAATTCAATTAGATATGTAACAGTGCTTAGCAAACCCCCTAGGAAGTGAGCGACACCTAGCTAAGCTCATATTGGCCATACTATTGCTATCTTTTCTTGTTCTTAGAGTATCTCTCCTAGGGGGCAGGTTTTTAAAGAAGAATTACGTCGAAGGTATGCTTGGGAGAAAAGCAGGTATAGTGAATGATAATCTCATGCGATTATTTACATTAGCGGGTTAAATTTCGAGGGGGGATTGTGCAAGAATCAAGAAAACTAAAAGACTATCTCGTAGAAAGGCCTGAACCAAAAGGGATAGATGTTGTATGTAGCTTGAAACATTTCGCGATTATCACATATGCAGTTCCTTCTGAGCGATTCCAAGGCCTGTTCCCTGAACGGTTTCAATTAGACACCGTTGATATCAATGGTAAAGAGATGGGGCTTATTTCTGTGGTGCCATTTATCGACGTTGACTTTACCTCCGCGGTGTTTCCATTTCCAAAATTTACAATGGGTCAAACGAACTATCGGATATATGTCATTGATACTGAAACGGGTGAGCGGTGCGTATGGTTTCTAGGTACTACTTTAGACTCTTGGACACTCGTAGTACCAAGGTTCCTTTGGCAACTTCCTTGGTATGCTGGTAGAGTGCATTTTGACTGTATTTTTAGTGAAGTTAATGGCTTATATGAAAAATACCACATGGAAACCGAGTCTGAGTGGGCTGCAGCGTCGGTAGAGTTGGTTCAATCTGAATCTGATTCATTCGAATTTCCAGGTTTCCCTGATGTAGAGTCGGCGTTGGTTTATCTCACTCATCCATTAGCGGGTTTTTATCATAGAAGAGATAATAAACTAGGTACATATCGAGTGTGGCATAAAGAACTCGTTGTGAAACCTGCCAAGCTAAAATCAGCTGATTTCAAGCTTCTTTCTGATCTTGGTATTGTTAAAAGTACAGAGCAACAAACGCCGTATAGCGTATTAATCGAGCCAATGAATGAATTTACCATATATCTGCCTCCCAGCATTTTAAGGTAAAGGTTTCACCTGCGATGATTTAACAAAATGTGGTTCTAGCCTCGCTGTTGCTTACCTTGTTACAACGTGTAGCCCAAGGAAATCCAACATAAATTCATGACGGAATGAGAAAATTAACACTATAAGTATACGTCGGGAAAATAGAGTGTACAAAGAGCTGAGGTTGTTCCGCATGCTCTCTTGTTATTCGATGGAGGTGTTTATCGGTATCGTTTTCGCGCTTGCGTTAACGGGATGCGCTTCTCAAACGGAACATATTAAATACAACGCACCAAGCGAGAAGTTTATTGATATCGAAGGGAATATCGAGGACGGACTTGTTTACAAAGAAGAAGTCTTAACAGCCTTGCATGGTGAATAACCCCACTCCCTCTGCAAGCATTATGAGCCTAAGGAAACCTTGCCCTGTGAATATTGAGATAGTAAAAGTTGATTACAAAAATGAACAGCACGCCAAAGATCTTGTCTATTTATTAAATGAATACGCTTGTGATCCAATGGGCGGTGGGGAACCTCTTACAGCGAACACGTGCGACAACTTGGCGCGAGAACTCGCAAACATTCCCCATGCGTTTAGCGTATTAATTTATGTTGACGGAACACCTGCGGCATTAACTAATTGCTTTGAAGGGTTTTCAACTTTTTCATGCAAGCCTCTTATAAACGTACATGACATATGTGTTCTCAAGGATTATAGGGGGTTAGGGCTGAGTCAAAAATTACTCGAAAAAGTAGAGTCTGTCGCCAAGAGCCGAGGCTGTTGTAAAATTACCCTTGAGGTGTTGAGCAATAACCATGTTGCTAAAGCAGCATACCAAAAGTTTGGCTTTAGCAGCTATGAGCTAGACCCATCCGCTGGCACGGCTGTTTTTTGGCAAAAGTCACTCAGCTAGGCATTTTGATTAAACAAACGGTTTAAAAGGACTTAGCAATGATATCGTTCGAATTTTTAGTCACGTCATTGGTGGTTGTACTTATTCCCGGCACGGGTGTGTTATACACGGTTGCAACAGGGCTTTTTAAAGGCAAGCGAGCCAGTTTAGTGGCAGCCTTCGGTTGTACTCTTGGGGTTATTCCTGCTTTGTTGGCAAGCGCATTAGGGTTAGCCGCTTTGTTTCATGCCAGTGCGATTGCTTTTCAAATAGTAAAATATTTAGGCGTGATCTATTTGCTGTATCTGGCTTGGCAGATGTGGAAGTCGTCGTCTCCGCTATCGATCAACGATGAGGGCGAACGCGACAGTTACACACGTATTGCGCTCAAAGGGTTTTTACTCAATATTCTTAACCCCAAGCTTTCAATATTTTTTCTAGCATTCCTGCCACAATTTATACCTGTGGAAGCGGCAAATGCACTGGTGTATATGCTCGTTTTAGGCGGAGTATTCATGCTAATGACATTCTCTGTTTTTGTGGTGTATGGTGTGTTGTCGGGCAGCTTTAGCCAATTCATTGTAAATTCGAAGGCGGCAACCATTGCGATGCAAAGGGTATTCGCCGCGAGCTTCGCGGCTCTCGGGCTAAAGCTTGCGTTAAGCGAACGCTGATAACTCGGGCTTTAAATGAGTATTCAAACGCTACTCGGTATAGATTTACCTATTATTCAAGCGCCTATGGCTGGTGTACAAGGCCACGCGCTTACTCTTGCCGTTTCTAATGCTGGTGGCCTTGGCTCACTGCCCTGCGCTATGCTCAATGCAGAAGCGTTGCACCAAGCTTTATCTGTGATCACGCGTCAAACCACTAAACCTTACAACGTCAACTTTTTCTGTCATGTGCCACCGACGCCTAACCAAGTCATAGAGCAAAAATGGCAAGAAACGCTCTCGCCCTATTTTGCTGAGTTAGGCATGCATACTGATACCATAAAACCTCAAATGGGACGGCAACCTTTTAGTGATGAAATGGCTAGCGTATTGGAAGAATTTAAGCCCCCTGTTGTGAGTTTTCATTTCGGCTTACCCGCGCCAGCATTACTTGAGCGTGTGCGAAGCTGGGGGAGCAAAATATTGTCAACGGCCACCACTGTAGACGAGGCAATTTGGCTCGAAGCACATGGGATTGACGCTATCATTGCGCAGGGGAGTGAAGCGGGCGGACACCGTGGATTCTTTTTATCAAAAGAGGCGACCACTCAGATAGGTACCTTCGCATTGGTCTCGCAAATAGTTGATGCGGTTAATGTGCCAGTGATTGCTGCCGGAGGTATTGCTGACGCCAAGGGTGTGGCTGCGGCGTTAACCCTCGGAGCAAGTGCGGTGCAAATTGGTACCGCCTATTTATTGTGTGACGAAGCCACGACAACCCCAGTACATCGGGCGGCGCTGAAAAGTGATGCGGCACGAGAGACGGCGTTAACAAATTTATTCAGTGGCGGTTTGGCTCGTGGCATTGTTAACCGGTTGATGCGAGAGCTTGGACCAATCAGCCCTTTGGCACCTCCTTTTCCTCTCGCTTCTGCGTCTTTAGCGCCGTTGCGGGCGAAGGCGGAGAGTCTTGGCAGCGGTGACTTTTCACCATTATGGGCAGGGCAAAATGTGAGTGGATGCAAAGAGATGTCTGCCTCACAGCTAACTAAAGACTTAGCCGGTTTCCACGTATACAGTTGCAACGATGGAGCGTGATAGGTTAAGTTATCATCAATGAGAAGATAGACACATTGAGTTAATCTTCAAATCACTTTCCTTTACAACACATGGATGTTTTAGATGTTGAGCCGATTAATCCCGCTTATTTTGATGGCGTTATTGCCCGTTAGTTTTCAATTGTTTGCGTCAACAACGTCACTGGCTTTTGATAAATTTGGTTTTGTAGGTACGTATTACGGGCAAACTTCCCACGACAAAAAAATGGGAGTATTGGTACTGGGTGGTTCCGGAGGAGGGGTCCCTGAAAAATTAGCAAAACCTATTGCTGAAGCAGGCTTTCCCACCTTGGCGTTAGCCTACTTTAAAGCCGAAGGGTTGCCCGCAGAGTTAGAGCAAATACCTTTAGAGTACTTTGATCACGCCGTATCATGGTTGCAAAAACAGCAAGGTGTCGACCCCGATAAGTTCATTGTTGTGGGTTGGTCTAAGGGGGCTGAATTAGCCTTGATACTTGCGTCGAGAAGTAAAAATATCCAGCAGGTTATTGCCATTGCACCAAGCTCAGCGGTGTGGGCGGGCATTCTAAAAGATTGGACGAAAGTGCCTAAATCGAGTTGGACCGAAAACGGCCAAGATCTTCCTTTTATTCCTTTTAGACCTACAAGGGAAGTGCACGGTTTACTCGACCTTTACAGCCAATCATTAGAAAACCGAACCGATAATGGGGCGGCAGATATTGCGATTGAGAATATTCAAGCACCGCTTTTGCTAATGACTGGTGAGAATGATGAAATTTGGCCTTCACCGCAAATGGCAGATGAAATATGCACTAAAATTAATAAAAAACACACAGGGCAGTGTGAGCATATTAATTACAAAGGCGCTGATCATTTGTTGAATTATCGTTTTCTCAACAAAGGAACCGAGATGAATAAAACCTTTATCGAACAATTGTTCAAGGCGGCGAGTCACACGGATTAGTTGAATTAATTATGGTGTGAAAGGGGCGACTACTCGTTGTTAGCGCCTTGTTCTGGCGATGCATCAGTTAATGCAGATTGCACCGCCGTTTACTTTTGTGAAAACTTACCGTCTGCGTGGTTTCCCGCGTTTGGCTTTGTTATTCCCACCTTGCCCTAATGCTTTTGCTCGCTGTGCTTTTTTCGATGGCTTTCGTTTACTGCCGCCAGCCTCATCCTGATCCATAGGATTTGGTTCAAACCCTTCTACCCATTGGGGAATAAAATGTTCACCGGTGAGTTTTTCAATTTCTTCAAGTAAGTACTTTTCTTTATTTGCGACCAGCGACACCGCTAAGCCTGCCTGACCTGCGCGCCCTGTGCGTCCAATGCGGTGAATATAGTCTTCGGCATTATATGGGAGTTCATAGTTTACTACGTATTGCAGTTGTTCAATGTCTAAGCCTCGGGCGGCTACGTCTGTTGCAACTAACGCACGCACTTCATTGGATTTAAATGACGCTAAGCCTCTGTCTCGTGCGCCTTGAGATTTGTCGCCATGCACACCCGCAGCGCTAATGCCGTCTTTTTCGAGTTCTTTTACCAATTCATCTACCGCTTGTTTCGTACGGGTGAAAATCAGTACTTGCTGCCAGTTTTTTGAGCCAATAAGGTACGCCAATAAGGCGGCTTTGCGTTTGTTATCGACCTCGTAAATCCGCTGCTCAATTTTGGTTGCTGTAGCGTTGCGCGCTGCTACTTCAATCAGTTTTGGCGTATTGAGCATTTCTTTGCTCAACGCGAAAATGTCATCGTTAAAGGTGGCAGAGAAAAACAAGGTTTGGCGCGAGTCAGGTAGCTGCTTGAGTATACGCTTGATATCGATAATAAAGCCCATGTCTAGCATACGGTCAGCTTCATCCAGTACCAGTGTTTCAATGGTGCTGAGGTCGATGATTTCTTTGAACGCTAATTCTAACAACCGCCCTGGTGTTGCGATTAACACATCACACCCAGCTTCTAGCGCGTCGATTTGTGGGTTAATACTCGCACCGCCATAGGCCACAACGGCTTTCACGTTCACCCCCTTGCTGTAGGTGACAAAGCTCTGGTGCACTTGTTGCGCCAGTTCACGGGTTGGCGTTAATACCAGTGCACGCAGGGAACGGTTTTCACTAGGGGAAGTTATCATTCGCTGAATAAGCGGTAACGCAAAAGCCGCGGTTTTGCCGGTACCGGTTTGTGCGCCTGCCATCACATCATGGCCGGCCAATACTTCAGGGATCGCCGTTTGCTGAATTGGCGTTGGGGCGTCATAGCCCAAGGTATCAAGCAAAGTGAGTAGATCAGCGTGAAGACCCAAAGAAGAAAAGTGCATAAACCAGTACCGCAAAAAAGAGTGAAAACACCGTGATTGTATCACTGATTGGGCGAAAGTCGGTGGCCTTGTGCGGGTATTCGGGTACTTGGTTTGCGGTTTTCCTCCATCGACCAGTTGCAACTTGCCATCGGTCAGTTGCCGTTGACTTTAGTCAATGTTTGCTTAAAAATGTTATAACATCACAAAGTTAATCAACCTCAACACAGCAAGCTTTATGAAATTACCATTATTGACTGCTTCGATACTCTCTGTGCTTGGCAGTGCGCAGGCTTTTGCTTCAACGGTTTCCGGCAATATTACTGACGAAAAAGGTAACCCAGTCAGCGGTGCTGAAGTACGAGTTGAAGGTTCAAGACTCGTTGCTATTACTGACGAAAATGGCAACTATGTCATTAAAGATATTCAAAATCCCCACATTCACCTTCACGTTTATTCGGCCGCGCATATTCACGGTGATAACGACTTAGGTGATGTAGCAGAAGACAAGATTACCGTCGATTTTGTTTTACAATCATCAACGATAGAAAATATTCAAATTACTGCAAATGCGATGGATACTTCGGTACTCGAGTCTGTTACTCCAGTAACTGTTATCGGTGCAGAGCAACTTAAAAAATTGCAGCAAGCAACTTTGGGTGAAACGCTCAAGTCTACTCCTGGCGTGCATAGTTCTTACTTTGGTCCGGTTTCATCCAGCCCGGTTATTCGCGGTAACGATGGTCCTCGTGTGAAGATTGTGCAAAACAGCCTTGATGTCTCAGACGTATCTCGTGTTGGTCCAGACCATAACGTAGCCACCAATACGTCGAGTGCGACACAAGTTGAAGTACTGCGCGGCCCTGCAACGTTGCAGTATGGTAGCGGTGCTATCGGCGGTGTGGTTAACGTGGTAGACAAGCGTATTCCGCAAACTGTTCCTGAAGAAGTAGAAGGTGAAGCTCAACTTCAATACAGCACAGTTGATAATGGCAAGTTTGCCAATATCGACGTAACCGGCGGCAGTGGAAAAATTGCTTATCACTTCGATGGTTATAAGCGCAAAACCGATGATATTGATATTCCCGGATATGCAGAAGCAGAACCAGACGGTGATGAAGGCCCAGGCACATTAGAAAACAGCGCCATTGATACGACAGATTTAACGGCGGGATTGTCTTATGTGGGAGATGACGGGTTTTTCGGCTTCTCGGTAGAAAAGCTAGACAATTTATACGGCGTGCCTGGTCATTCTCATGAACATGAGGAAGAAGAGGAAGAGTACGAAGAAGAAGAGCATGAAGAGGAAGCGGGTACCAGCTTAGATGTTGATATGACTCGCTATCAGATTGCTGGCGAGTGGAATTCTCCGTTTGAGGGGCTTTCGTCTATTAAAGTCGCCGCAGCTCATACTAACTACGAGCACGTAGAACTTGAGGGTGACGAAGTCGGAACTATTTTTAAAAACGACTCTACAGACTTCCGTTTGGCGGCTACCCATGAAGATTTTGGTGGCTGGCACGGTGTTGTTGGTGTTCAGGCAAACCAAGGTGAGTATGAAGCCGATGGTGAGGAAGCCTTCTCGCCGAATACAGATTCAGACATGCTGGCGTTGTTCTTAGTGGAACAGAAAAAGTTTGGTGATGTTACCGTTGAGTTAGGTGGGCGTATTGAGCGCAACACGTATGATGCGGATGGCATGAGCATCGACCTTCACGTTGATCACGACGAAGAAGAAGATCACGATCATGAAGAAGAAGACCACGAAGAACACACGCTGAACTTTGACTTTGATGAGTACAGCTTCACCAATGTGTCTTATTCGGCGGGTTTCAACTGGGAATACACTCCAGGTTACTCTGTTGCGATGACATTGTCTCATTCAGAGCGTGGCCCTAGCCAACAAGAACTATTGTCTGCGGGTACGCACGTTGCTACACAAACCTTTGAATTGGGCTTGGTGTACGACCTTGATGAAGACGGTGAAATTAGTGAAACATTGAATTCGGTTGAAGAAGAAGTGTCGAATAACTTAGACATTACTTTCCGAAAATTTACTGGTGACTGGGGATATTCATTTTCCTTGTTCTATAACCAAGCAGATAATTATATCTACCAGAGTAATACTGGTTTAATCACTGCTGAAGAAGAGCACGAAGAGGAAGAAGAAGCGGAAGAAGAACACGAGCATAGTTCTGCTGGTTTACCGGTTTACTACTTCCAGCAAAGTGATGCAGATATTTATGGCTTTGAGGCTGAGACTTTTGTTGATTTAAATACAAACTGGCGTGTTACTTTTTATGGCGATTATACGCGTGCTAAGCTAGAGAACCAAGATTTACCACGTACCCCACCAATGCGTTTTGGCTCCAAAGTAAATTACACCAATGATAATTGGAGTGGTGAGTTAGGGGCTGTTTGGTATGATGATCAAACAAAAGTTGCACCAAACGAAACAGCAACAGATGGCTACACCTTGGTGAATGCTAATATCCAATACGAAGCGAATGCGGCAGGACTGGATTGGGTGATTTATCTGAAAGGTGAAAACCTGACTGACGAAGAAGCGCGTGTGCATACTTCGTTTGTAAAAGATAAAGCCCCGTTACCGGGCCGTAACTTTGCATTGGGTGTAAGAACACTGTTCTAATTACCCCACTAATCACTGCGATAGCCAAAGCCGCTTGGCTTTGGCTATACTGACAGCATGTCGAGCTATTGAAGTTGTGTTGTTAGCGCAGATGATGCACGTTTCTGATATCGAGCGCTGGCTTTCTGAAGCTGGCGCTTTTCATTTTTTACTCGGGTATGGCAGTTTGTTAAATGCCGACAGCCGCCTGACTCATTCAGCTATTCCACATCAAGGTATTCCTGTTACGGTGAAGGGGTTTGAACGCGGCTGGGTAACGCGCTCTATCCAAGAAAAACAAACTTATGTGGGAGCAAAGCCCAAGGCAAATGCCACACTCAATGCCCAATTGATCCCCGTTGAACTAAACCCTTCGCTACAACAACGCGAGCGCGATTATCAATTTGTTGAGGTGCCGTTAGACCAGTTGGTATTTGCTTTGCCCACCGCGAGCGAGCAGGCGTTACGTCAGGGTTTGCAATCACGACGCATATGGTTGTGCGAAACCCTTGCATTGGTTCCTGCCGATGAAAATCACCCCGTTAGTCAAACTTACATTGATACCTGTTTGGCGGGGTGTTTAGAGCAAGGCGGAGAAGAAGCGGCGAAAGCGTTTATCACTTCAACAACAGGGTGGTCTCACCCAAGGGTAAATGACCGCGCTGCGCCCAACTACCCCAGAGCCGGTCGAGTATCTGACGAACACCTGCATATTATCGATGCCTTAATGGACGCTTATTTATGAATTTGTACTCATCACGCTTGTGCCTGCGGCCACTTCAACAAACAGACGCAGCGTTTATTATCCGTTTGACTCACGACAAAGATTGGCTCCGCTTTATTGGTGATCGCGGTATTAATACCCAGCAGGATGCCCTTGAATATATCAATAACGCCAGAGAGAGCTTGGCAACTCACCACATTGGTCCAATGGCCGTCACTTTGGAAGAAGAGGGCGCACCTATTGGGTTGTGTGGCTTGTTTCAGCGCCCTTTTTTGCAATATCCAGACCTGGGGTTTGCTTTTTTGCCGCAGGGCCGAGGTAAAGGCTATGCGTTAGAAGCGTCTGAACGAGTGATGGCATGGGCGGTGGAAAAGGGTATTTCTCCGGTGATCGGCGCCGTCTCAGATGCTGAAAATATGGCTTCTCGACAGCTTTTAGACAAACTCAATTTTGAGTCGGTAGGGCAGTTGTACTGGAGTGGCATAGAAAAGCCACAGCGTTTGTATCTTAAACGTGTGGCTTATACGCCTGAGCAGTAACCTGGTTACTTAAAGCGGCGGCAGTACCGTCGCTTTTTTCAAGATGATGTTTTCGATTGGTGCGTCGGGCATGCCTAACAAGGCTTTGTATTCGGTTTCGACTTCTGACATTTTATCCAGCACTTCAGTACCTTCAATCACCATACCAAACACCGCATAACCCCAGTTGCGGCCGGGGTCTAAACTCTCGTTGTCGTTCATGTTGAAATAGAACTGACGGGTTGCCGTGTGAGGGTCATTTTGACGAGCCATGGCAATCGTGTACAACTCGTTCTTTAAGCCGTTACCTGATTCGTTGTAGATTTCAGGGAAGTTAGGTAAGTCTTCGTATTCTTCGTTATAACCGCCACCTTGCACAACAAAGCCGGGGATAATACGGTGAAATACCGTGTCTTCGTATTGCCGTTTGTCGACATAACGCAGGAAGTTATTAGTGGTAATGGGCGCGCGGCGACGATCAAGCTCTACCACAATGTCACCCATGGTGGTTTCGAGCTTCACTCGTGGGTAATAATTGTCGGGCTGAATTTGAGACCCGTCTTCAACTGGCTTTGCGGCTTGAGCCACACCGGTAATCAATACCAAAGCCAGTAATGCAGAACGTAACATATCAGTATCCTTATCTTTTTGCTGCGCTGAGTATTACAAACTTATTCTGACTGGCGATCAAGGTAACGCCACCAAATAAACGTTTTAGCTTGGCAAAGTAATCTAAATGGCGATTGGCAACTACCACGAGATGCCCGCCTTTTTGCAGCATTTCTCGGCTGTCGTGAAACATTTGCCAAGCAATGTGATCGGTGATGGTATTTTGCTGGTGGAACGGTGGGTTACACAAAATACGGTTAACCTTGGGCGCGTCGTTTTCAATGAGTGACTCCAAGCAGTTGCTCGGTACAAATTGGCATTGTGACAACTGTTCGGGGAATGCCAAAGATACATTGCGCTTGGCGGAATTGAGCGCCATGTAAGATTCATCTACAAAGGTCACTTCACAGTCTGGGGCTAAGGCCAGTGCACTTAACCCTAGTACACCATTGCCGCAGCCTAGGTCGATGACCTTTTCTTTGGCTTTTACCTGCATGTGTTCGAGCATAAATCGCGCGCCAATATCTAACGACTGGCGTGAAAACACATTTGCATCGTTGGTTACGGTAACATTATCACCGGTTGTTATGCGTGCTTGCCAGGTGGTGGGGTATGGCGAGGTCACGGCTTTTTTGCACTTGTTTACGTCGGGAGTGGCAAAAACCAAGCGTGACTTTTTCGCCGCCAACGAGGTTTTGGTTTCACCAATGTATTTTTCGAACAGAGCAAGTACGTTTTTAGTAATGCTTTTGACCTTGGCACTGGCAATAATTTGCGTGTCAGGTGTCATGACCTCGGCAATATCTACCAGTTGCTGTTCAAGCAATGCCAATGCTCGAGGGATTTTAATCAGCACTAACGTGGGTGATTCAGGTAGCGGCTCTGCACTGGTTAACGTTGTTAACGGAGATGATAGCGCCCCTTCAATATTACTTACCCAGTTGATCCCGTTTTCAGTCAGATTCGTTTTTAACGATAGGTTGGCAATGTGCGAGTCTGTGACCCAAGTGGGAGACAAGGGCGCAAACCAACAACCAAGCGCGCCAAACTCATCATTCATGATAAGTAGGCGTTGTTTGGCATCGTCATTAATCTCGGCCTCTACATGGGTAATCAGCAGTTCATCTGCACTGTCCCAAGCTTGTAGGCTTTTATGTTGATGCTGTGGTGGATAGCGAACCAAAGAAAAGGTTTTATCCAATAATGAAAATTGGGTATTTGTCATAGCCCAGCGATATACTCCACAATGATCACCACGCCATTTACAGAGGTTTTTACCCGTAACGTCGCAATGCAATATTCACTTTTTAATACAAACCAAGAGTATACCCGAATTCCTCTGCCACTGCCCGATGGGGATGTTTATTATTATCCACGGTGGCTTAATGAGTCTGAGGCTTGTACTTATTATGATGAGCTAGCGAAAACTCTGCCGTGGCGGCAAGATCACATCACTTTATACGGCAAACAAGTCGCCATCCCCAGATTACAGTCATGGCACGGTGACCCTGAGTGCGAATATACCTATTCAAACTTGACCATGACGCCACAGCCTTGGTCAGAGGTACTGAGCAAGTTAAAACATGGCTGCGAAACCATAACCAAGGCTAAGTTTAATTGCGTTTTGGCCAACTGGTATCGCGACGGTCAAGACGGTATGGGCTTACATGCCGACGATGAACCGGAACTTGGCGCGCGCCCTGTGATTGCCTCAGTGAGTTTGGGGCAAATACGACGTTTTACCTTTAAACACAAAGCCACCAAGGCCAGTTATCATTTCGACCTAGAGCCGGGCAGTTTATTGGTGATGGCGGGTGACACACAGCGTTATTATTTTCATGGATTGAGTAAAACCAAAAAGCCAATTGGTGGTAGAATCAACCTCACCTTTCGATTGATACGCCCGAATTTAGTTTTATGAATGTGCATGCCTTTTTAACTGAGCAAATTACCCAAGCGTTAGCCCCTGCGTTCTTGCAAATTGAAGATGAAAGCCATCGTCACAATGTGCCTGATGGTGCGCAGAGCCATTTTAAAGTGACAGTGGTGAGTGACGCCTTTGAAGGAAAGCGCCTTATTGCACGTCATCGTGAAGTCAACGCGCTTGCCGCAGAAGCACTGGCGGGGTCGGTTCATGCGCTTGCGTTGCATACTTACACACCCGAAGAGTGGGTTGCGCGAGGTGGTGAAATTGTTGCTTCGCCAAATTGTATGGGTGGCGAGAAGTAGTATTTACACCTAGTGGCAACCCCGAATACGGCTACAACAATTGCCAGGTATTCAACGTGCCAAATGCTGCAATGGTGACCGGCAGCGAGATAACCGTTGTCACCGCGATAATACTGGCTGCCAAGCGATGATCACCGCCGAGGTTGCGCACCATCACGTAACTCGCGGCGGCGGTTGGTGCGATAGACATTAACAGGATAATGCCTAACCCCATGCCTCGAATGCCCATCAAATATGCCATACCAACCAGACATGATGGGTAAAGTAAGCATTTACTTACTGTGCTAATACTAATGTCTTTCCAATCATCACTGAATGAACGAAACTGCAGTGACGCTCCTGTACAAATGAGTGCTAATGGCAACGTGAGTTGGGCAAAATATTCGCCAGTTGTGGTAAAGATCACTGGCAAGGTTACCTGATAATAAGAAAAGGGTAAGGCCAGTAAAATGGCGATAATAAGTGGGTTGGTAGCAATGCCTTTAATATGGCTCATAGCCGAGCGTTGACCATCGAGATAAAAGTTCAGCACAAAAACAGACAGCACGTTGAACAAAATCGTCACCAAGCCCAAATACACAGATGCCGCCGCTAATCCGTCGTTGCCATAGGTGTTCGCGCAATAGGCTAAGCCGATAATGCCCATGTTGGCTCGAAACCCACCTTGCACTACCACGCCCCGCGCTTGCGCTTTTTCTACTGCAAAGTGGCTAAACCCCATTAATAAACAAAAAAACAACAGTGTGCCGACGAGTCCGACACCAATTAATGTTGGGTTGGCAGCATGACTAAAGTCTGCTTGGCTAATGGATAAAAACAGCAATGCAGGAAGGGCAATGGTAAAAACCAACTTGGAACCGGCTTCAACAAATCCGTCATTTAATAGCCCACGACGATAGAGCAAATTGCCCATCGCGAGTAACAAAAGAACGGGGCCAATAACGGTAAAGGCGAAGTCGAAAGTGCTGGTTTCCATTTTATAGATCTTACGGCATTAGGGGAGCGATAAGGCTACTGAGTCAGGGCCAAGAGTACAAGGGGTCTTGGCCTGAAATATCGTAAGCACACCGCTTACCACAGCGTGAATGGTATTTTGTATGTGTGCGCTTACTATCTTTTAATCTTTCTTTTTATAGCAGCTGTCATATTGCTATCGTTACGTCGTCACATGGCTGTCGTCACGTTTTTAGCGCTGCTGTGCTGAAATTGCTTCATCTGCTCAACTCCCATGAGGGGAATGCAGCAGTATCGCGATTTGCGTTTTTTAAAAGGAGCAATACTATGGCACAATCAAACACGAATACATCGGCAACTCTTAACTCACAGGCACAACAAAACGCTATGGCTACAGTGACATTAATCGATGGGTATTGGTTTTACTTTCAGGACGAAGGCACCGACATTGCGGTTCACGGATCTGCGTGGTCAGGCAAAGAGACCGTTTATGTGAACGACAATCCAGTATCAGACAAGCGAGCGTTACTCAGCTGTGTGAGTGAGCACGAATTTACCCACGGAGCTCACGACTACAAAGTGCGTTATGAAGTGACAAGCCTGATGTGCGGCGCGTTGGAATGCAGCTTATTTAAAGATGGAACCTTGCTGGCTTCGCAGAAAAAGGCCTACATCGAGAAGAATAAGAATACTTGGATGAAAGTCTTGTTCTTGTTTTTTGCGGGGTTTGGGTTTGGTTCGGCAGTCGCAAGTTTAGTGAAGTATTTCGCCGCATAAGGAGTTTGAGGTGGAAATTAACGCGTTACGCGTGAAATCGCTAAGAAAACAACACCAATGGACCCAACAGCAGTTGGCTGAAATGTGCGGAGTGAGTCTCCGCACTATTCAGCGGGTGGAAAAAGAAGGCAATGCCGCCACAGAAACCGTAATGGGGTTGTGCGCGGTACTGGAAATCCCGCAGGATGAACTGGCTATCGTACCCAAAGTAGGTACGGATATCCTGCAATCTGTTGAGCTTCACAAAGAGAAGCTACTGATTGCAGGCTCTGTATTTATTGGCATGTTAGCGGGCGGTGCCGTGATGTATTGGCTACTAGGTCATGCTGTTTAGCCGTAGATGGCTAAAATTGAATATTAATCCCTTCATTTTGTTCACGACTTTTATTTCTTGTAGTCACGGCGTCTTGCCCATCTTGTTGGTAGCGTGGGTGATATGGCCCTTTGGGCAGAGTTGAAATTACTGCTTCGTTCACATCTCGCGCAAGCGGCAAATAATCGGTTGTTGCTGTTGATAGCGCAGTAGAGATGAGTTGTACCAGCAAGTCTTTGCTTTCACTCGACGTATCTACTTCTATGACGTGATGAAACTGCCACAATGCCTGGTTTGTAGACGTTGAAATCAATTTGAAATCAGCCCCCACAGATACGGCGCCACCGGCAATATAGTAATCAGTATTCCAATGAGTAATGGTGACAAACAACACCGCGTCGGCACCAAAAAGGGTTTTGAATTTATCGGCTTGGGCGTTTTGTAACTGAGCGCCGTCTGTTACGCCTTCAAGTTGTAATAGCATCGCCACCAATGGAATTGGCATAACATAATACCCCGCCTCGCTAAGAGGCTTAGCAATTGTTGTACTGTAAAGTTCTGGTGCGTCTGCCGCTGTGGTGCGATTAACCGCAGGCACTACCAAAATGGCTTTTGGGTTTTGTTGATACATGAGGGGGTATTTTTCTTGTTTGGTCAGCGGTTCAATGGTTGTACAACCTGAAAGAGCCACGATAACCCAAACTAAGGTGAGCGCATTTCTAATTGTCATTGGCGGCCTCTTGCTTGTCTAGTTGTGTTAATACAAGCGTCATTAGCTGAGTGGATTCAGGGTAGGTACTTTGCTCTTTTAGAAAATAACTGCGCGCAGCTCTCACATTCCCAGACTGCATCTCCATTTGCCCCAGCTCTGCATAAATACCCGGTGGCACCTGCTTACCCTTGTTTTCGGCGACATAAACAATGTCGCGCAAAGTCTGACGGTGGCGCTTGAACGTTTTATCAGAGGGTTGTTGTTGGTAATCGTAGGCAGTATTACTGTAATTGCCCCAGTAATAAAGAGGCTGAGTGCTTGAGCACCCAGCTAAAATCACAGCTACACAGCCCGCTATGAGTAACTTTTTGGTTCCGTTCATGGCACGATCACTTCAAACACGTTGCCGTTTGTAATGTATATCTTGCGCTTTACTTTCACATCACCGTTGTCGTGTACTTCGATAATGTGGGTGCCGGGGTCAATGGCAAACTTCGCGACCTTTGCGCCGTCGAGACTGAACGTTTTAGCCTTATCCAGTGGAACAGCAATGCCGTCTATGTAGAGTGTTTTACCTACAAACTCGCCACTGAGTTGCAGAAAGCCTTGGTCATCCACTTGTCGCGTTTCTGAATAATGAGTGCTACATGCTGACAGTGTGAGTGCCACACATACAATGAGGATACGGATCATAGTTGTGCTCCTTCCGCTTCTCTTACCACTAAACTAGCAAGGGCTTTGTTGTCGATGTCGCCACTTTTGAGCCGACAAAGAGAGAGTTCGTTTTGCCCTGTGCCTACCAGGCTCATCACTTCTATTTCGGCCACAGGCTTACCCGGTAACGTTATCATCATACCGGTTTGCGGGTTTTTCACGCGCTTTCCTTCGGTATACACGGTGAAGTTGTCACCCACTTTCACGTTTTGGCTTTCGCCACCCGTCATCATGTAAAAGCCTTGGTCAACGCCAACAAGATAGGCTTGCCATGGTGCGTCGAGGAGGTTTTCCATAATATTGCTTACTAATTTGGAAATAGCAGCGGATACGGCCTTGTCGTCCAAGCTGGTATCGTAGCCTGCGGTTTCGCCTACGCCGAAAACACGGTTTGCCTCGGTACGGGCTTCACCTGTGGCTTCTTCAGAATAAATGATTTCGCCATTGCGGGTGTTAATAAGTCGCACATTTACGGTAGCGGTGGCGATTTGAATTTTATTGCGGCTGAACACGCCCACTTCTGAATTCGTCGAGCGACCAAATTCAGACACAGAGCCGACGATGAGGTAATCGGCACCCACAGACTCCAATGCTTTACCAGCATATTGAGCTTCGGTTTGTACGGCGTTGAGGGCGTCGCGTTCAAGCATAATAAACTTGTTCGAATCGGTAAGGCGACTGGCGAGAATATCTGAGGCTTGTTTGCCTAAACGGTCACCGTTGTAGTCGACTAAAAAGCTGTTACTGCGCTTGGTTTCATCTGAAAATCGGGAAATGGCGACTACGCGTTTCAATGCTCGCGTATCTTCGGCCATGAGCGTTGGACTAATATCTGGTTGGGTCACAGGTACAGGGTTTACGGTGCCGCGGGTTGCACTAGTGCAGCCTGATAACGCCATAACTCCGGCTAGACTGATAACGGTCAAAAGTTGCTTTTTCATGCGGTCCTCTCTTGAAATCGCTGATTAAGGTTCAGCGGATGAGGCTAGTGTATGAAGGATTTTTTGTTCGTGAAAGAGGCCAGCTTTAAATACTACAAACTGATACATTTGAAGACAATTTTGGTACACACTTAGCCTGCGAGTTTATTGGCTTTATCCGCCACTTTTAACAATCTATTAAAGGAAATTTGTCATCAGTGGTGGTAGAATCGCCGACCGTTTTTTAATCAAACGCCAATTGAGAAACTATGTTCAATATAATTAATAATAAAGACAGCAACATTAAGAATGATGTCTTGTCTGGGATCACCGTAGCACTCGCGCTGGTTCCTGAAGCGGTGGCATTTGCCTTTGTGGCAGGTGTTGAACCCATGATTGGCTTGTACGCCGCATTTATGATGGGGTTGATTACCTCTGCGATCGGTGGACGCCCCGGTATGATCTCGGGCGCAACAGGCGCAATGGCTGTGGTCATGGTTGCCTTGGTTGCACAACATGGCGTGCAGTATTTGTTTGCTGCGGTCATACTCGCGGGTTTGCTGCAAATACTGTGCGGTGTTATGCGGCTCGGTAAGTTCATTCGCTTAGTGCCTTACCCGGTCATGTTGGGCTTTGTAAATGGCCTCGCCATCGTCATTTTCTTAGCGCAGTTGGGCCAGTTCAAGGTAACCAATGCCTTAGGTGAACACGTGTGGATGCAAGGCTCAATGCTCTACATGATGCTAGGTTTGGTAGCGATCACCATGGCCATTATTTACTTGTTGCCTAAACTAACCAAAGCCGTACCTGCGTCGCTTGCGGCCATTATTACGATTACCTTATTAGTTCACGGCCTTGACCTTGAAGCACGTACCGTCATCGACTTTGTGCGTGATATGCTGCCTGCTGACCAAAAAGACTCGGCTTCTTTAGCCGGTGAATTACCGTCTTTTGCTATCCCAATGGTGCCGCTAAATTGGGATACCTTCATGATCATTTTACCTACATCGGTCATTTTGTGTCTTGTGGGTTTGATTGAGTCATTACTCACACTAACACTGATTGACGAGATGACCGACACGCGTGGTCGTGGCAACAAAGAATGTGTTGGCCAAGGTGTAGCGAACACTGTGAATGGTTTCTTCGGTGGTATGGGCGGTTGCGCCATGATTGGTCAGAGTATGATTAATATTAACTCTGGTGGGCGCGGGCGTTTGTCGGGGATCACCGCTGCGGTTGTACTGCTTGGGTTTATCTTATTTGCAGCTCCGTTAATTGAAATGATCCCGCTTGCGGCTCTTGTGGGTGTTATGTTTGTTGTGGTTATTGGCACATTTGAATGGGCTTCTTTCCGCATTATCCGTGGGGTGAACAAAGAAGATGCCTTTGTGCTGTTCTTGGTAACTGGCGTAACTGTGATTGCCGACCTTGCTATTGCTGTTGTGGTGGGCGTGATTGTTTCGGCATTAGTTTTCGCATGGAAAGCCGCTCGTTATGTCGAGAGTAAAACCCATATCGATGATGATGGTTGGAAGGTATACGAGCTTCGCGGCCCGGTATTCTTCGGCTCGGTTCATCATTTTAAAGAAATGTTCGATGTAGCTAATGACCCTGATGATGTGGTGATCGACTTTAATAACAGCCGAATTTGGGATTCGTCAGGTATTGATGCGCTTGATAGCCTAGCTGACAAATACGAAGAAGCTGGCAAGAAGCTGCACATTCGTCACATTAGTGAAGAGTGCCGAGGCTTGCTGAAGAAAGCGGATAAGTTTGTAGAAATTAACGTGAATGAAGACCCACGTTACCGTGTAGCTACAGACAAGCTCGCATAAGCGAACGTGCCAACATGGGGCGATGTTGCATGATGTTGGTGCAATTCGCCTTTCACTGTGTTTTTGTGTTCTCGTTAAGTGCCTGAAATTATGGTTAAAGTAATATTGGCACTAATGTTGATTGATAGAAAGAGACGCATAATGAGTATCACAACCGTAGTGAACTCGCGGAACTGAACAATTTCGATGTTGTGAGACTGTCGCAGCATCAGGCATGGCAAAGAAGCCCACAACTAACTTTCGTTGGTTGTGGGTTTTTTTTTGACTCAAAAAAAGGGTTTCACAATGAATCAAACTACCTCAAAAAAACGAGTCGTCGTCGTAGGTAACGGCATGGTTGGGCACCATTTCGTTGAGCAGTTGGTAAAGAGTGACGCAGATTGTCATATTACTGTATTGTCGGGTGAACCAAGACTCGCTTATGACCGCGTACATTTGTCTTCATATTTTGAAGGCAGCAGCGCAGACGATTTGGCAATGACCGACGAAGCAACCTACAAAGCGTGGGGCGTTGAGTTTTTTGTTAATGCAAAAGTGGATAAAATTCATCGTGAAACCAAAGACGTAGTCACCGAAGCAGGAGACACGTTCGCGTATGACGTACTGGTAATGGCAACGGGTTCTTACCCTTTTGTTCCCCCCATTCCCGGTAACGAGCAACCTCATTGTTTGGTATACAGAACCATCGAAGATCTGGAAGCCATTGAATCGTCTGCTAGCCAAAGCAAGGTGGGTGTCGTTGTGGGTGGTGGCCTGCTAGGGCTTGAAGCCGCTAATGCACTAAAGCAAGCGGGTGTTGATACTCACGTTGTTGAATTTGCACCACAACTAATGGCGGTACAGCTTGATAACTTGGGCGGTGACGTACTCAAAGCAAAAATTGAAGAGTTAGGTGTAAAGGTACACACTCAAAAAGCTACGCAAGAAATTGTGGCGGGTGAAGATTGTCGTTATCGCATGAATTTCGCAGACGATACCTTCTTAGAAACCGATATGATTTTGTTCTCGGCAGGTATTCGTCCTTCTGATCAACTTGCTCGTAGTTTTGGTTTGGCGGTAGGTGAGCGCGGCGGGATTGTTGTTGATGATCACTGTGTCACGTCAGACCCGTCTATCTATGCTATTGGTGAGTGTGCGCTATGGGACAACCGTATATTTGGTTTGGTCGCACCGGGTTATAGTATGGCGCGAGTTGTCGCGTCGCATATTGCTGGTGGCGAGCTAGCATTTGAAGGGGCAGACATGAGCACTAAGCTCAAGCTGATGGGCGTAGATGTTGGCTCTATTGGCGACGCCCATGCACGCACAGCGGGCGCATTAAGTTACACCTATTTCAACCAGCCTGATGGGGTGTATAAAAAGCTGGTTGTTAACCAAGAACAAACGAAAGTGCTGGGCGCCGTGTTAGTAGGCGATACCAGCGACTACGACACGTTATTGCAATATGCACTCAACGATATCACCCTACC
Organism: Alteromonas sp. ABE4_545; assembly: GCF_056161325.1. NCBI lineage: Bacteria > Pseudomonadati > Pseudomonadota > Gammaproteobacteria > Alteromonadales > Alteromonadaceae > Alteromonas > Alteromonas sp. ABE4_545. Next base: position 76,316 of record NZ_JBSWYY010000005.1, on the reverse strand, counting down.
TGAACACGCAGAGAGCTTAATCTTACCTTCAAGCGGTGATGCCGCACCGGCACTGGGGGCTGACGCCTTGCCAGATACTGCGGTGATTTGTTCATGTCACAACGTAGCAAAAGGCGACATTATCACTGCGATTGACGGTGGATGTTGTAGCGTTGGCGATATTAAGTCTGAAACTAAAGCTTGCACCGGTTGTGGTGGTTGCGCCGCATTACTGAAAAACGTTGTCGACAGCGAACTGGAGAAACGTGGCGTAGAAGTATCGAAAGCGATATGTGAACACTTCAATCATACCCGCCAAGAGCTGTTCCACATTGTAAAAGTTGAAGGTATTCACGACTTTGACACTTTACTACACAAACACGGTAAAGGGCTGGGTTGTGACATTTGTAAGCCTGCAGTAGGTTCAATTCTTGCTTCTGTTTGGAACGACTACATCCTTAAACAGCAGCACGTAAGCTTGCAAGATACCAACGATACCTACTTGGGCAACATGCAGAAAGACGGTACTTACTCTATTGTTCCTCGCGTTGCCGGTGGTGAAATTACACCTGAAAAACTGATTTTGTTGGGCGAGATTGCCAAGCAATATAACCTTTATACCAAGATTACCGGCGGCCAGCGCATCGACTTGTTTGGCGCTCGTGTAGACCAACTCCCTGAAATCTGGGAAGCCCTGGTGGCAGGCGGCTTTGAAACGGGTCACGCGTATGCGAAATCGTTGCGTACTGTGAAGTCGTGTGTAGGCAGTACTTGGTGTCGATACGGCGTACAAGATTCAGTAGGCCAAGCGATTGATTTAGAAAACCGCTACAAAGGTTTACGTGCGCCACACAAAATTAAATTTGCAGTCTCTGGCTGTACCCGTGAATGTGCAGAAGCACAGAGCAAAGACATCGGTGTGATTGCCGTTGAAAATGGCTGGAACCTTTATGTTTGTGGTAACGGTGGCATGAAGCCTCGTCATGCCGACTTGTTCGCCACCGATTTAGACAGCGAAACGCTCGTCAAATACATCGACCGCATTTTAATGTTGTACGTTAAAACCGCAGACCGCTTACAGCGTACGTCTGTGTGGATGGACAATATGGAAGGCGGTCTCGCCTATCTTCAAGATGTCATTATTAATGATTCGTTGGGTATTAATGATGAACTTGAAGCGCAAATGGAAACAGTGGTAGAGAACTATCAGTGTGAATGGAAAACCACAGTGGAGTCGCCTGAAGCACGTAAACGTTTCCGTCAATTTGTGAATAGTCAAAATACCGATCCTAACATCCAGTTTGTGATGGAACGCGGTCAAGTAAGGCCTGCAACGGAAGTTGAAAAGCGAGCGGGCAATGAAATTATTACTGTCGAATTGGTTGAATAGGAGGCCATTTATGGAAGCGTTAAATCAACATACTTCGGTATGGCAAGATATCTGTTCTGTGGATGACTTAGTGAAAAACAGTGGTGTTTGTGCGTTAGTGAATGACGAGCAAGTAGCACTGTTTACCACTGAGTCGAAAGACGGTGTACAAGTATTTGCAATAAGCAATTGGGACCCAATTGGCAAAGCTAACGTGTTATACCGCGGTATTCTTGGCTCTATTGGCGACGATATCGTTGTGGCTTCGCCACTGTATAAACAACACTTTTCTCTAGTTTCAGGGCGTTGCTACGAAAGCGATGACTGTAGCGTTGTCGTGTATGACGTACGTATTGTAGACAACACCGTACAAATTGCCGCCTAGTGTTAGGCACAGTGGAGAAGCAAGTTATGCCATTATCAACAATGACACAGCAGCAAAAGCCGGTACTCAAACAAAGTACATGCCCTTATTGCGGAGTAGGCTGTGGTGTTGATGTTTTATGTGATCCTACCCAGCCTGCTTCAAAACAACTTAGTGATTTACAGGGAACATCTGAACACCCTGCTAATTTTGGCCGATTATGTGTTAAAGGCAGTCATCTACTTGAAACAAACGGTGAGTCCCAGCGTTTACATTCGCCATTAATAAACGGGCGTGTTGTGACGTGGGATGCCGCTACTCAACACGTTGCAGATAAATTGTCAGCCGCCATTGCGGAGCACGGCCCTGACGCTGTTGCGTTTTATGTGTCGGGTCAGCTCTTAACTGAAGACTATTACGTCGCCAATAAACTAATGAAAGGTTACATTGGTAGCGCCAATATCGATACCAACTCGCGTTTGTGTATGTCTTCGGCTGTGGCGGCTTATAAACGTGCTTTTGGTGCAGATGCGGTACCTTGTAGCTATGAAGACCTTGAGCAGTGTGACCTGCTGATCATAACGGGGAGTAATGCGGCTTGGACTCATCCTGTGTTATTCCAACGCATGGAGCGAGCAAAGCGACGTAACCCGAATATGAAAGTGGTGGTGGTCGACCCCAGAGAAACCGCCACCTGTTCTTTGGCTGATCTGCACTTACCCCTAAAACCTGGTACCGACGCAGCGGTTTTTAATGGCCTGTTACAGTATTTGGCCGACAACCAAGCGTTGGATAAAGACTTTATTCAAGCCAGTACACAAGGCTTTGACGTGGCATTAGCGCAAGCTGAGTCTTGGACGTTGGCAAAAACTGCCGCTTACTGTGAGCTCGACCCAGAGGATCTTGCAGATTTTTACCGCACATTTGCACAGCAACAGAAAGCTATTACCTTCTTTTCGATGGGCATAAACCAATCTACAACGGGTGTAGATAAAGGCAATGCCATTATTAACTGTCATCTTGCAACGGGGAAAATTGGCAAGCCGGGCGCAGGCCCATTTTCTATTACTGGGCAGCCCAATGCTATGGGTGGAAGAGAAGTAGGCGGGTTAGCAAATATGCTAGCGGCGCATATGGATATTGATAACCCTGACCATCGCGAACAATTACAAGGGTTTTGGCAGTCTCCAACAATGGCGACAAAAGGTGGGTTAAAAGCAGTTGATTTGTTCAAGCGTATGGCGGCAGGAGAGATCAAGTTTGTTTGGATTATGGCGACAAACCCTGTTGTTAGTATGCCAAACCGCGTGGAAGTGGAAGCCGCGCTAAAGCAATGTGAAACGGTTGTCGTGTCGGATATTGTTAGCAGCAACGACACACTAAACTTTGCCACTGTCGCGTTGCCCGCTACTGGTTGGTCTGAAAAAGACGGTATGGTGACGAACTCTGAACGTCGAATTTCTCGCCAGCGCGGTTTAATTCCTCCCTATGGCGAAGCCAAGCACGACTGGCAAATTATGTGTGAGGTGGCCAAGCGTATGGGCTTTAACCACGGTTTTGATTTTGCATCGAGTTACGAAGTGTTTCGCGAACATGCCAAGCTCAGTGGTGTAAATAATAATGGTTCACGGGCGTTCGATATTTCAGGTTTAGCAGACATAACCGAAGCAGAATACGACGGCTTTATTCCCATGCAATGGCCAATTAACGGCCAAGCAAAAGAAGGGACAAAGCGTTTATTCACCGATGGCAATTTTTATACGTCAACGAAAAAAGCCAATTTTATTCCCATAACGCCGGTTGCAGCTGAACAAACTACGTCAGCCGATTACCCTTTTATTTTAAATACGGGCCGTATGCGAGACCAATGGCACACCATGACACGTACCGGTAAAGCCACACAACTCTTGCAACATACGGGTACTGCTGAACTGGCAATAAACCCCACTGACGCAGAAAAACTGGGTGTAGAAGCCGGACAGCTTATGGCGCTCAACAGTGCAGAAAGTGGTGAGCGCCCTGTGATACTGCCGCTAACAATTACGCCTAAGCAAAAGCCGGGTAGTGTGTTCGCACCTATTCATTGGTCAGAAACCTGGGGTTCGCATTGTGCGATAGGCAAATTATTCAGTGGTGCGAATGATGCGATATCTGGGCAACCTGAGTTAAAACACGGCGCAGTATCGCTGTCGCCTGTAGAATATGCGTACGCAGGCCAATTAGTGGTAGTTGAACAGCATCTATTGTCGCTGTTGAGCCATTGGTTTGAATATTGGGTCAAGGTACCCGCAGAACATTGTTTCAGTGTGAATTTTGCTACTGACCTGACAGTCAGTGAGTTGCTCGCTAAAGTCTACGCCTTGTGGGGTGATTCGGCCACCGTGACCACTATTCAAGGCGAACAGGGTGCAAGTATCTTGGTTGTAAGAGAAGACAAATTGGTGGCCGCATGTTTTGTAGGTCAACAACTCACTCATCTGCCATCAGACTGGCTGGAACAAATATTTACCGCTGACTCACTGACTTCGGAACATCGCGCAGCCTTACTACGCCAAACACCTGACGATGCCTATTTGCAAGGTAAGCTGATTTGTAGCTGCTTTGGGGTGAGAGAAAAACCTATAGAGCAAGCGATTCTGGATGGCGCAACCAGTGTTGATGCCCTAGGGGAAACCCTCAAGTGCGGCACCAACTGTGGCTCATGTCGTTCTGAGCTGGCGACCATGGTGGAACGAGTGACCAGTGAAGCCAATATTCCCATTACCCTTATTTCCGACAATGGAGAAACAGTATGTCAGTAACTTTTTATCAGCGCTGGAGTCGAGCGGCTGTCGACTGTTTTAAACTTTTTGGGTTAAAAGAGACCACCAACGTAAATCACACAACCAATTGGCACAGTACAGCCACAAGGGAATCGCGCCAAGGTCGTGTTTTCATTGTAGGCGCAGGGCCCGGCGATGCGGAATTGCTCACCGTGAAAGCATGGAAACTCTTGCAAACCGCAGATGTGGTGTTGTTTGACTGGCTGGTTAACGAGTCGGTGCTTGCAGAAATTCCGCGTCATGTTGCGCGAGAGTTTGTGGGAAAACGGTGCGGCAAGCACAGTATGCCGCAATCTGAAATTTGTCAGCGTATGGTAGCCTTGGCACAACAAGGGAAAACCGTTGTGCGATTAAAAGGTGGCGACCCAGCGGTATTTGCTCGCACGTGCGAAGAAACCGATTTACTCACCGCTAATCACATACCTTTTGCTATTGTGCCGGGGATCACTGCGGCATCCGGGGCTTCTGCTTTTACGGGGATCCCGTTAACTGACCGCCGTTGCGCTCAGTCAGTTCGTTTACTGACTGCCCACTTACAAGATCCGAGTAAAGAGCCGGAATGGGAACAGGTAGCGGGTATGTTGGAGCGCGAAACACTAGTGATGTATATGGGAATGAAACGCTTGCCTTTAATTGTGTCAAGATTACAATCTCAAGGTGTTGCGAACACTCTGCCTGTTGCTGTTGTAGAAAACGCGTGTTGTGAAAATCAGCGTGTTTTTACCGCCACACTATCGACAATCGTTGATAACCTAGCCAACACCAATATTACAGGGCCGGCGCTATTAATGTTCGGTCATGTTATTGATTCCAGGCAGCAGGTTTCGCTTGAATTACTTCAGGAAGCCAAGCATGTCTCAAGCGTTCAGCCAATATATTAATTTAATCGGCAAAGGAAAAAAAAGCGGTAAGTGTCTCACGCGTGAACAAGCGTATGAATCCATGAAAATGGTGCTGGCGGGAGAAGTAACAGGTGAACAGCGCGGTGCATTTTTAATGCTGCTGCGAACCCGAGAAGAAACGCCGGATGAAATCACTGGGTTTACCGATGCGTGTCGTGAGTCTTTGGTTAAAGAAACACGTGAATTACATGCGCAGTTAGACATTGGCTGTTATGCCGGTAAGCGCAGGCAGCAACCTTGGTATTTGCTTGCGGTCGCGGCTTTGGTGCAACAAGGCGTGAAGGTATGCCTTCACGGTGCCCATGAAACGGGGTCCCAGCGTTTATATGCAAGCCATGTTCTACCTGATTTGGGGTTGCCATTAGCCGAGTCGGTAACAGGCGCGGCGAAACAGTTGGAACAAAGTGGCGCGACTTATTTAGACTTGGGGCAATTTCACCCTCAACTCAATGAGATTATTCAACTGCGCGCGCAATTTGGGCTGCGTTCTTGTGCGAACACCCTGGCTCGCTTACTCAACCCGTCGCATGCTCCCTTTAGTGTACAAGGGGTACATCACGTGCATTTGGATGAAAAACACCATCACGTGAACGAGAATTATAAGCAGATCAGCGCGCTGTGTTTTCGTGGAGATGGCGGCGACCCTGAAGTTAACCAAGAAAGTAAAACCGAATTGTTTATTTGTCGACAAGGGCAGGGCGAAGTGGTGACACTTCCTGAACAGGAAGGCTGGGCTTTCAAAGACAAAGAAATGGATGTCAATGACATGTTGGCAGTGTGGCAGCAGGATACCAATCACCATTATGGCGAACAGGCTGTACTTGGCACACTCGCCGCTTACTTAATTTTGCTAGAGCAGGTGTCGGTTGAGCAGGCCTACGTTAGAGCGAATGAGGTTTGGCAAGCGAGAGCGCGTAATCAGCTCCCTTTTCATTCTGCCTAGGTGATTCATAAAGGTGCAGTAATGCATTTTTATGGTGCTTCAATAGAATGGGGTATCGTCTTATTTTTTGTTAACTTGCTGATTTATATATGAAATAAAAGTTGGCACTGTAGGTGCTAACTATAAAGCAATATTGACCTCCTCCAGAGGGCAATACCTACAATAAGAACGAAAAAATATTGAATGGTCCTTGTTTGCGCGAACAAGGCATTCGCAAGCGCAATGAAGCCCGCGAGTATTGGTGTTATGCCACTACTTGTGGGTTTTTTTTTGAGTTTTTTTCAGTAACAGGATACAAGCATGAGTGCGGATAAGTTTAATTTGATGTCGTTCACCGGCAAAATGAAAATCCTTCATTTATCGTGGATGGTCTTCTTTGTCACCTTTGTGGTGTGGTTCAATATGGCACCTTTAAAGCAAGCCATTGTTGGTGACATGGGCTTGTCGATCAGTGAGTGGAAAACGCTGTTGATCCTCAACGTTGCACTCACCATTCCAGCCCGAGTAATTATCGGCGCGTTAACCGATAAATTTGGCCCACATCGGGTTTATTCAGCATTACTGTTAATCTGTTCTGTGCCTTGTTTTGCGTTTGCATTGGCCGACAACTTTGTGCAAATGGCCATAGCGCGTTTTGCTTTGGGCTTCATTGGTGCAGGGTTTGTTGTTGGTATTCGTATGGTGAGCGAATGGTTTCCACCCAAAGAGCTGGGCACTGCTGAAGGCGTGTACGGCGGTTGGGGTAACTTTGGCTCTGCAGCCGCTGCATTTACTTTACCCACACTTGCTATCGTATTCGGTGGTGATGACGGCTGGCGCTACGCTGTAGGGATAACCGGTGTATTGTGTTTGATTTTTAGCGTGGTGTACTACTCCAATGTAACAGACACCCCCAAGGGATCGACCTATTTTCGCCCTAAAAATTTAGGCGGAATGGAAGTAACAAGTAAAGGTGACTTCCTGTTTTTGTTAGTGATGAAAACCCCGATGTATCTAGCGTTAGCATTACTCACGTGGAAGTTGTCTCCTGCTGGTGTGTCTATGTTGAGTGATGGTGTCGCAACTACCTTATATATTGCGCTCGCGGCTTTGTATGCCTTTGATGCGTATTCAACCTTTAAAGTGAATAAAGGGTTATTTGAAAAAGAAGTACCTGAAATTCACCGCTACTCATTTAAGCAAGTGGCTGTACTGAATATTTTGTATTTCGCCACATTTGGCTCTGAATTAGCGGTTGTATCTATGCTGCCGGCATTTTTTGCTGAAACCTTTGAGTTAAGTATGGCAACAGCAGGTTTACTTGCTGGTATGTATGCTTTCATGAATCTGATGTCTCGCCCTGGTGGTGGTTTAATCTCAGATCGCTTTGGTCGTAAGAAAACCCTCCTTATTTTAACGGCTGGTTTGGCGCTGGGGTATTTTTCATTGAGTTTAATCGATGCGAGTTGGCCTATTTGGCTAGCAGTGTTAGCGGTAATGGCGTGTTCTTTCTTTGTTCAATCGGGAGAAGGGGCGGTATTTGCTGTTGTGCCGTTAATTAAACGTCGTCTGACTGGCCAAATTGCCGGTATGACTGGGGCCTATGGTAATGTGGGCGCGGTGACATACCTCACTATCTATTCTATTGTCGATACGTCTACGTTTTTCCTTGTGATCAGTGGTACCGCAGTGCTGGGTTTTGTCGCCTTATTGTTTATGCGAGAGCCAAGTGGTCAAATGGCAGAAGTGAAAGAGGACGGTTCGGTACAACTTATCGACGTTGCGTAACGGCTTAAGCTTCTATTACTATCAACGCCAGACCTATGTCTGGCGTTGTTCGATCAGGTAATCTCAAAATAGCGAGGTGGTAGCAACTGTGGCAAGTTTACATGTGTCTTTTGGCGGCTATAGCACAGCGGGACAAAAAGCTGAAAACCAAGATGCGTTTGCCGCATGGCACGGGCAAGGAGCAGGGTTACGAAATAAAGGGGTGGTGATTACCATCGCAGACGGTGTGTCTGCTTGCAGCCGAGCAAAAGAAGCGGCCAACCTCGCTGCTACTACTTTTATTACCGATTACATACAAACAGCGGCCTCATGGACAGTGAAAAAATCGGCCAGTCAGGTATTGGACAGTATTAACCGTTGGTGCCAAGGGCAAATAGATTACGCGCATAGCGATCGCAGCCAAACCGTGACTACCTTTAGTGGGTTGATTTGCAAGTCGTCGACGGGTTTCCTTTTTCATATTGGTGACAGTCGTATTTATCGATTTGCCAACAAGGATCTGGAACAACTCACCCACGACCATACGATGTTACAAGGTGACAATGCGGTGCTAATTCGCGCGTTAGGCATTGATGTTAACTTAGATGTCGATTTTAAACAGTTTCCACTAAACGTGGGAGAGGTTTACTTACTTTCAACTGACGGTGTGCATGATGTATTGTCGCGAAAACAGTTAAAGGCACTGATTGCCGATTTCGCACAAGATAACCCACTAACGAGCCAGGAAACTCTAGAAGCCTTGGCCAAAAAAATATGTCTGGCTGCGCTTGAGCAAGGCAGTGACGACAACGTAAGTTGTGTATTGGCGCATGTTGATACTTTGCCAGCAAGCAGTTTAGAGGAAGCATGCGCCCAATTTAGTAAGCTCGCGATCCCACCTGATCTATCTCCTGGTATGAAGCTAGAAGGTAAGCGTGTTATTGATACCTTGTTTAACGGTACGCGCAGTACCATGTATAAAGTTGTCGATGAAGCTTCTAACCACGTTTATGGGTTAAAAGTGCCGTCTGCTTATTTTGCCGATGATCCCGTTCAACTAGACGGCTTTTTGCGCGAGGAATGGATAGGCCAACATATTGATAACCCTCATGTGATGAAGGTTTGGCCGCGGCCTGAAGATGCCCAGTTTATGTACCATATATGTGAGTATATTGAAGGGCAAACTCTGCGCCAATGGATGATAGACAACCCGCGCCCTTCCCTTGACCAAGTACGGCGAATTATCACGCAACTCATTGCCGCGCTTAGAGCTTTACAGCGTCAACAGATGGTTCACCGCGATGTAAAACCTGAAAATGTGATGATTAATGCACATGGTGAAGTAAAGTTAATCGACTTTGGTACAGTGAGAGTGGCGTCACAGGAAGAGGTTGGGGAGCAACTGGCGTCACATCATCCATTGGGTTCAGTTAACTATATTGCGCCTGAATATTTGTTGCATAACCGCAGTGACTTTCGCAGTGATTTATTTTCCTGTGCGGTGGTGTGTTATGAATTACTTGCTGGGGCTTTGCCGTTTAAGCCCTTTCCCTATGAGCAGTATATCCCCAGTCATTATGGAGAATGGCAATATAAAGCGATAACAAAGCATCGTTTGGATATGCCTAGATGGGTCGATTTAACGTTAAAAAAAGCATTGAAAGCGAATCCTGAAAGCCGCTATTTGGCGTTTTCCGAATTTGAATCTGCGCTTATGCAACCATCAGCAGACATCATTCAAATTGAACGAAAACAGCCTCTAATTGAGCGCAATCCATTGCAACTTTGGCAATGGATAAGTGCAACATTGTTGTGCATCGTGTTAATTCAATGGTGGCTTTTAAGTCGTTAACGCTTCTTGAGAACTTTACCTCCACACGGTAGCGCCATCGATTTACTAGACTTTAGTCTATAAAGTTGTTCACGGTCACTTTGGTCTAATTTTTTAATACTTGCTGATATTTTTACGTCGTTAATGTAGCTCAAGGTTATGAATTTACGACGCTTTTCTATATTTATTTAGTTCTGTCGCGGGTGTTTTTGTCGAGGCTTATGCACCAATACTAAATGTTAATAGAATGAAAAATGTACAAAGGTAGTGCATGAAACGCACATAAATAAATCAAGTTTTCACCTTCTGATATGCCTTGTGCCACCTGTTTTTAAGTATCCACATGTAATTTAAGTGTTTTTTTCATTTGGCATCAAAAATGCTATTCCTTTTGTGCGTTATTTCTCAAAAAAATAACTCGCTAGCAGTTTCGGCGAACAACGCGTACACAAAATTTGAATGTTAAAAGTTGCTAATGGTTAGCGGCTTTTACACCGGCAACGAAGCCCGCGCAGTCTGATGTGGATCAGACTGCGTGGGCTTTTTTTTGGCTAAGAGGAACACACATGAATCCGTCGAAAATGATTCTCGACATCAAGAGCAAAGCAAAGGTTATTGCAAGCAGCTTGACCATTGCCGCCACTGTCGTATCTGCAACGTTTACCCTAAATGCTCAAGCCGAAGAACTTGGCTGGCCTGAGAAAGAAGAATTGAAGTTTGGTTTTATCAAACTGACTGACATGGCACCACTGGCTGTGGCTTATGAAAAAGGTTACTTCGAAGACGAAGGCCTTTACGTAACACTTGAAGCGCAAGCGAACTGGAAAGTACTACTCGACCGCGTAATCGATGGTCAGCTAGACGGTGCGCACATGCTAGCGGGGCAGCCGCTAGGGGCGACTATTGGTTTTGGTACTCAGTCTCATATTATTACAGCGTTTAGCATGGACCTTAACGGTAATGGCATCACAGTATCGAATGATATTTGGGAAGCCATGAAGCCTAACATTCCCCAGGAAGGCGGTAAGCCAGTTCACCCGATTAAAGCCGATTACCTCAAGCCGGTTGTCGACAGCTATCGCGAACAAGGCAAGCCATTCAACATGGGCATGGTGTTCCCTGTATCAACACACAACTATGAGCTGCGTTACTGGTTAGCTGCTGGTGGTATTCACCCTGGTTACTACGCGCCTCACAAAGGGGATACCTCAGGTCAGATTGACGCACAAGCGTTATTGTCAGTTACGCCTCCACCACAAATGCCAGCAACAATGGAAGCCGGCACTATTTACGGGTATTGCGTGGGTGAGCCTTGGAACCAACAAGCGGTGTTCAAAGGTATTGGTGTACCTGTGATCACTGACTACGAAATCTGGAAAAACAACCCAGAAAAAGTCTTTGGTGTAAGCAAAAAATGGGCAGAAGAAAACCCTAATACCCACATACGCGTGGTTAAAGCCATGATTCGTGCTGCGATGTGGTTAGATGCTAACAACAATGCTAACCGTCCTGAAGCGGTAAAAATCCTCGCGAAAAGCAGTTACGTTGGCGCAGACGAAGACGTTATCGCAAACAGTATGACAGGGACTTTTGAATACGAAAAAGGCGACAAACGTGAAGTGCCAGACTTCAACGTATTCTTCCGCCATAACGCCACTTACCCTTATTACAGTGACGCGATTTGGTACTTAACGCAAATGCGTCGTTGGGGTCAGATTGCAGAGCCTAAATCAGATGATTGGTACATGGAAACGGCGAAGAGTGTTTATCGCCCAGACATATACGCGCAAGCCGCAAAAGCACTGATTGCTGAAGGTAAAGCCGACGCAGCTGACTTCCCTGATTTTGCCACTGAGTCTGGTTACAAGCCTGCACAAAGTGAATTTATCGATGGTGTGGTGTTCGACGGTACTAAGCCGAATGCTTACCTCGAATCTTTTGATATTGGCCTGAAAGGAGACACTGTCCTTTAAGGACAGTGTTGCCATGGGCTGAGGAGACTATGATGAACAAAACCGCACAACTGGTTAATTTTATGGGTAATATGCGCGCTCAGTCGTTGCAGAATACGCTGTTTTCTAAGTTACCAGCACTGATCCTGCCCATCGTTGGCCTGTTACTGTTTCTCGCTATTTGGAATGGTGTCGCGAAAAGTATCGATACGTCGTTGGGGCAGTTTCCCGGGCCTGCACAGGTATGGGAACAAGCGGTGTCTTTAAAAAACGAGCACTTTGCACAGCGTGAAAAAGCCGACGCTTTTTATGAGCGTCAGGAAAAGCGCAATGCACAGCGTGTAGCTAAAGACCCAAACTACGTACCTAAAATTCGCCCGTTTACTGGTTCTCCAACCTTTATCGACCAGATTTGGACGAGCCTTTACACAGTGATGATCGGCTTTGTGATTGCGTCGGTCATCGCGGTGCCAGTGGGTATTTTGTGCGGTTTATCAAAGTCTGCTTACACAGCAATCAACCCATTAATTCAGTTATTCAAGCCCGTTTCTCCGTTGGCCTGGCTACCATTGGTTACCATGGTGGTCAGTGCCCTTTATGTGAGTGACGACCCTTTGTTCGCAAAATCTTTTGTTACTTCGGCATTTACCGTGTCTTTGTGTTGCTTATGGCCAACCTTGATTAATACCGCGGTTGGGGTATCAAACATTGATAAAGACTTGGTTAATGTCAGTAAGGTATTGCGTTTAAATTCACTTACCCACCTAACTAAAATTGTATTGCCTGCGTCAATCCCAATGATATTCACGGGGTTACGGCTATCGCTGGGTATTGGCTGGATGGTATTGATAGCGGCGGAAATGCTCGCACAAAACCCGGGCCTAGGTAAGTTTGTTTGGGATGAATTTCAAAACGGTAGCTCTGAGTCGTTGGCTCGTATCATGGTGGCGGTATTAACCATTGGTGCTATCGGTTTTGTGCTTGATCGAATTATGCTCAGCGTGCAGCGTTTTGTGAGCTGGGACAAAAACAGCGTATTGCGCTAAGTGGAGGAAAAACGATGACAACTAAGCATCTAGAACTCAGCCAGGTTGGTATTGAATTTCCAACACCAAAAGGCCCTTTTACTGCCCTTACTGATGTGAACCTAAAGATTGCCAAAGGCGAATTTATCTCGCTTATCGGGCATTCAGGCTGCGGAAAATCGACCGTGTTAAACATTGTTGCTGGTCTACACCAAGCAACAATGGGCGGCGTAATTTTGGATGGAACCGAAGTACGCGAGCCCGGCCCTGAGCGCGCGGTGGTGTTTCAAAACCATTCATTGTTGCCTTGGTTAAGTGTTTATAAAAATGTTGAGTTAGCCGTGAAACAAACTCAACGTGGCCGTGATAAAAAAGGCATGCGTGATTGGGTGATGCACAATTTGGAATTGGTGCACATGACTCATGCCCTCGACAAGCTACCATCAGAAATTTCGGGAGGGATGAAGCAGCGCGTAGGTATTGCTCGTGCGTTGGCGATGGAACCCAAGGTGCTGTTGATGGACGAACCCTTTGGTGCACTAGACGCCTTGACTCGAGCTCACTTGCAAGACTCGTTGATGGACATTCATGCCAATTTAGGTAACACCGTTATTATGATCACCCATGACGTTGACGAAGCGGTGTTGCTATCTGACCGCATCGTCATGATGACCAATGGCCCATCGGCCACGATCGGTGAGATTTTAGAGGTGAACTTGCCGCGTCCACGAGACCGTATTGCTTTGGCCGATAACAGTGAATACAACCATTATCGCCATCAAGTACTCAGCTTCTTATATGAGAAGCAAAAAAAGATTGAGCACGTTACCGGACGCTCGGCGACTAAAGGAAAAACGGAAGCCAAAAAAAGTGACGCTGCCTAAGTCATATTCTAGCTAATTTATTGATTTAATTATAAGTAATAAGCCTGCCTCCTTTGCCGTTGGGCAAAGGGGTAAGGGCTGCTCGCTCAAAATTTAAGGAACGCAAACATGAAAACACAATTGAAAACGTCTTTTTCTCTCGTCGCGATGGCCTTAGTGGCGTCGTTTTCTTCTCACGCTGACGTATTTGAAGCCTTGTCGCAAACCAAAGCGTCTGTCGACTTTAACTTGCGCTATGAATCTGTTGACCAAGACAATGCACTTGCAAACGCCGATGCGTTAACGCTGCGCACTCGTTTGGGCTTGAAATCTGGTGATTACAAAGGTTTCTCATTCATGGTAGAAGCGGAAGACAGCCGCATTGTACTAGGGCAAGGCGACTACACGGTTGGTCCTACGGGTTACAATGTTGGGCAATATTCTGTTATTGCTGATCCTGAAACAACAGAACTCGACCAAGGTTATGTGCAGTATAAGAAAGACGCCCTTACGGTAAAGGCTGGTCGCCAAGTGATTGCTTTAGATGGTCACCGTTTTGTTGGGCATGTAGGCTGGCGTCAAGACCGTCAAACCTTCGATGCGTTAAGTGTAAATTACAAGTTTGGTGATGCTGGTCAGGTAACGTATGCGTACGTGACACAGCGCAACCGAATTTTTGCTGAAGCCGCTGATTTAGATTCAAAAGATCATTTTATCAATGGTTCTTATACCACCGATTTTGGTAAATTTACCGCATACGCCTATTTGCTTGAAGTCGATAACAACACAGACAATGCCCTTGATACTTATGGCATTAGCTACTCAGGTAAAACGAAAACAGATTCGATGACGTGGTTGTACGACGCTGAATTTGCAACCCAAAGCAGTGAGTCGGCAGCGGCAGACTATGATGCTAGCTATTTGAACTTGGTCGTTGGAGCAACAATTTCGGGTATCACTGCTAAAGTGGGCTACGAAGTACTCGGCTCTGATGACGGTATGTATGGGTTTTCAACGCCACTGGCTACACTGCACAAGTTCAATGGTTGGTCAGATCAATTCTTGGCGACACCGGCTCAAGGTTTAACAGACGCTTCGTTTACTCTAACCGGTAAGGCTGCGGGTGGTAAATGGTTGGCGGTTTACCATCAATTTGATGCAGACGATGCAACAAATGGCGTATCAGACTTAGGCTCTGAAATTAACTTGCAATACACTACCAAGTTTATGGAAAAAGTGGGCTTTGGTATTAAGTATGCCAAGTATAGCGCAGGTGATATTAAAGTAGACGCAGACAAACTATGGGTTTGGGTATCGACTAAGTTTTAATTGTTTTAGTGAATGTAGCTATTCAACGTAAATAAAAAGTCCCGCATGAGCGGGACTTTTCTGTTTATGCTGATGTGATTACTTTTGCTGTGTTAGCCAAAGGATCAAATCGAGTTGATCGTCGACACTCATGTCGCGTGTAAATGTAACCTGATATTTACCGTTAACGATAAAGTTAGGTACGCCACGAACGTAAGCGCGGTAATCATCAATGGTTTTTTGATTCTTCTTGAACATGCTGTTTACGCCAAAGCTTTTAGCAAGCTTGTCGAATTCAGCACCGTCAACACCGTTGATAACAAAGATGTTGCGCAGGTCTTTCATGCCTGTGATAGAAGCGCGTTGTTTGTGCAAGTAGTCAAAAATCGCTGCGTTTAGCGAGTCTGATTGTTTTAATGCACGAGCAATCATCATTGCTTTAGTGGCATCTTCTTGTACATCTACTGGCGCAGAAGGCATGAAATTCACGTGAACTTTGTTGAACTCAGCTTTGCCGCCTAATTTCTTTTTCAGCATTTCTACAAAAGGTTCGGTGCGGTAACAGTGCGGGCACCAGAACGAGAAAAACTCAGTCACTTCTGGTTTTGCACTCGCAGCTTCGTTCAGCACTGTATAGTGCGTTCCTTCTTCCCATTTTGTGTCTGCTGCACAAGCTTGTAACGGAAGTAATACTAGCAAGCCTAGCCAAACTACCAGTTTTTTCATAACAACCCATTCCCTAAATAGATAAAAATAAATCGCAAAAAGAGTAACACAGCCAATTTAACTCGCCTAGTCAGCGGCGACAAGTCACGCAAAATCATTGGTAAAGTGTTGGTGTATGTCGTATGCAGAGTTTAAGGGCTTTAGCTGAATGTAAGATGAAGCGCCTAACGACTGAGCAGTGTTGATGCATCAGGCCAGTATTCGTTAATCAGACCAACGAGAGTGTCTATTTTAATATTGGATAATTGGCGATAGTCAAAGTAAGGGCACACAATCACGCGCTTTTGCTGATTAATCGCAAAGTCGTCGTTTAACCAGAACAAGCTATTTGCAATGGGGAGTCCTTTGGCGTAGGTTTTTCCCATTACGATATGCAAACCCGGTTCTTCACAGGTAGGGGGAGAAAAACTCAATAGGGTATTGCTGTTCAATTGTAACAAGCTTGCGTCTCGCATAGCTTGCCAAGTAGAAAAGCCGGTTTTGAATGTAAACGTGTCGGGTAGGGCGAACAGAAGTTTGGCATACACATTAAATACTTTTCGCCAGCCATTGCCACAGGCATTACCCACAGCCGCCACTTCATTATCGACTAGCGGGCAAACTTCGCGGCCTTCGTGTGTGAAAGCGAAGTCAGGGCGGTTAGCGATGTATACGCGCAACCTCGCATTGGCATCGCCCAGTGCTAAGGGGGTGATATGCATTAAAAACCCGCAAACCCCAGCGTTAAAGGTGGCTCTTGTAGGGCCGCAAATTGCTCTTTTAATGCGAGAATTTGGTTTTCCCAATATTTATCGTCGGCAAACCAAGGAAAGGCGCGAGGAAATGCCGGGTCTTGCCAGCGTTGGGACAGCCAAGCCATGTAGTGCACCATTCGCATTGCACGTAGTGGCTCAATCAGCTTTAGCTCAGCTTCGTTAAAAGGCTGAAACTCTTCATAGGCTTCAATTAGCGTATCGAGTTGTAACTTCTGCTGTGCTCTATCGCCTGAGAGCATCATCCATAGATCTTGTATTGCCGGCCCCATACGGCTGTCGTCCAAGTCAACAAAGGTAGGGCCATCTCGCCAGAGAATGTTCCCTGCATGGCAGTCGCCGTGTAAGCGAATTGCGTCGGTGGTATGGTATTGGGCTTCGGCTTCTTTGATCACTAAATCTAAAATAGTAAAGAATGCTGTATGCAAATGAGCAGGGATCAGTTGTGTTTCGCTCAACACTTGTCGCGGTATGGTTAAATAACTTTCAGCAGACATAACCGGTCGATATGCAAAAGGTTTTGACTGCGCAACACGATGCATACGGCCAATGAAACGGCCCATCCATTCTAAGTGGTCGAGGTTATCGTTTTCAAACTGACGGCCACCCGCGGAAGGGAATAGGGCAAAGCGAAAACCTTCGTAGTCATGCAGGGTATTCCCGTGGATGGCGAGGGGTGCAACAACCGGAATTTCAGCATCTAGGAGTTCTTGAGAAAACTGATGCTCTTCGAGAATTTGTTCGTTAGACCAGCGTTGAGGTCGGTAGAACTTTACGACGTACCTTTGCCGCTCGTCATCCATAAATTGGTACACACGGTTTTCGTAACTGTTGAGGGCGAGTAAACCCGACTGCGGGTATATACCGATAGTTTCTAGCGCCTGAAGGATAGTGTCAGGCGCTAAACCAGCAAAAGAGAAATCTGTCATAGACGAGGATATAGGAACTTAGTTGACGCTTCTTGTTCAACTACTTTACCACTATCGTCGGTGGTTGACACTTGGAAGTAAATTTCAGTGACAGAATCTTTTAAATTATACGGGTCGGTGGCAACCGAAACGGGCAGGGTGAATACTTCGCCACCGTTCACCGTTACTGTTGTATTGCCGATAAAGCGATAGTCAGGTAACCCTTCCACCGTAATGGTATAAGTGTGAGTTTTCTGCGATTTATTCAGCACTTTCAAGGTATATACGTTTTCAATTAGCCCTTCGTTTGTCTCGCGGTAGAGCGAGTTTCTGTCACGAATAATATCGACCTCTAACGGAACCCGATACCAGATATTGGCAACGAGTAACCCGGTCATCACGAGCAAAACAATAAAGTAACCCACCAGTTTCGAGCGGAATATACGCGTGGTTTTACCGTTGAGTTCGTGTTCAGAGGTAAAGCGAATGAGGCCTTTGGGGTAGCGCATTTTCTCCATCACCCCATTACAGGCGTCGACACATGCACCACAGTTAATGCACTCGTACTGTAAGCCATTGCGAATATCGATGCCGGTGGGGCATACCTGCACGCATAGGTTGCAGTCGATACAATCGCCTAGCCCTTTTTCGGCTAGATCGTCGTGGGCTAATTTACGTGGGCGCGGGCCGCGTTGTTCCCCGCGATGGGGATCATACGTCACCGTGAAGGTGTCTTTGTCGAACATGACCGACTGAAAACGGGCATAAGGACACATGTGAGTACACATGATTTCGCGCATCCAACCAGCGTTGCCATAGGTGCAAAACGTAAAAAACAAAATAGTAAAGGCAGACCAAAAGCCGGCGTTAAAGGTGAAAAAGTCGAGGTAAAGTTGGTCGATTGGGGTGAAGTAGCCAGCAAAGGTTATCGAGGTTAACAACGCGACAGTGAGCCAAGCTATGTGTTTTAACGTTTTGCGCCAGAATTTGTCGAAGTCCATGGCGCGTTCATCGAGCTTCATGCGTTTGCTGCGGTTACCTTCTATTTTTTCTTCAAACCATACGTAGATATAGGTCCATGTGGTTTGGGGGCACATAAAACCACACCAAACCCGGCCAGCAAAAGTCGTAATAAAAAACAGCGCGAACGCACCAACAATAAAAATATAGGCTAGCAGGGTTAAGTCTTGGGGCCACAAGGTCAGGCTAAAAATAGTAAAGCGCTGTTCCACTAAGTCGAGTAACACGGCTTGTTCGCCTTGATATTGAATCCAAGGAATACACACAAAAAGAGCAATAAAGAAAAAACCGAAGAATCGACGGAAGGTTTCCAGTGGGCCTTTTACCGCACGAACATAAATACTGTTGCGGGTGCCATCCTGCTTGTCGTTAGGTGACTTTCTCGGTTTGTGTACTTTCACCGGTGTTACATTTTTTACCGGAACTTGCTCATTCATTGCTTACCCTTAAGCAGACTAAAATGATACTGCGCTTTCTAGTATAGCAACCAAGCCGGTTCAAGTATTAATATGGATCAATCAAATATCGAGCGCTTAGACCAAAGTGTAACGAGCCAGCCGTGCTAGGGTTTTGTATAACTGAGTATAAATACGAACCTTGAGGCTGAAAAAAAAGCCAACTACATTCTACACATAAGCTGATGATCATGTGGTGGGTATGTTTCGTTCTTTCGCTGTGATTGCTGAGATATTGCTGTTAGTTTTTTTATTGCAATCACCTTTTGTTCATTATTTTTTGGCAGATGTGCATCACACGCTGTCTAATGCCATGTTGGCCTTGTCTCAGTGGGCCGACAAGCGCGAACTGGAGCAAGTGAAATTGCAGTTGGCGTCGACAAAAGCGGCGATGCGGCCGTATCAAAAAGACTATGTAGACAGCATTTTTTCATCGCAAGACAACGTGCGTCATTTTCATCAAACCTATTGTGAAGGTGGCGACAAAAACCCGTTTGTTTATGGCGCTACTCTGCGCTTGGTGTGTAATCAAATTTCCCAGTCGGATATTTTATCCCCTCGTGAGGCAAATAATTAGGCGGAGAGTCATAGCATTCAGCTGGTTCAGCATTCGTTCAGTTAAGGTTGTGTAGAACTAAAGTGTAACTTTGGGTGTAATAATGTATATTTATTGAACTCAGACACTGGCATTGGGTCTGAATAAAAAAGATGGAAGAGGTGAATTATGCGTAAAATTTTATTACTTTCGGCACTGTCTGTTGCCTTATTCGCAGGTCAGACTCATGCCAAAGCGACAGTTGAAGTAGAATGGAAAGACTCGGCGTCTTATTCTGATGTTCGTCCTACGAGTGAAACCCGCTCCAGCTTTAAAAAGCGCGTGTTTGGTGAGCTTGAAAAATATATGGGTAAACTTGCTGAAGACTTACCTGACGGACAGACGCTCAGCTTGACCGTGACCAATTTAGATTTAGCCGGGCAGGTTTGGCCGTCATCTTTTGTCGGCATGGGCAGCGGTGCACAAGACGTACGTTTGATTAAGCGCGTGGATATTCCGCGTATCTCGTTTTCTTATATTTTGAAAGATGCCGATGGCAAAGAGCTCAAATCAGCAGAAGTGAAACTGAAAGATATGAGTTTTATGGAGCGCTCTCGCAATCAGTTTAATACGTCAGATTCGTTCCGCTTTGAAAAATCGATGCTAAAAGATTGGTTTGACGAAGAAATGGGTGATCAGCTAGCAAAGCTATAGTTGATTATTCAAAAGAAATTTAACGATCAAAAAAGGCGCTCAAGGCGCCTTTTTGTATACCGATTTTCTTATTGGTAATCGAATTCACTACCAGAAATAGCCAGTAAACTATCGCTGCCCGCCATCATTGCGGCCTTATGAGCCTCTTTACGCGGCAATATTCGCTGCATGTAGAAGTGACAGGTTTTTTGTTTACTGCTGGCGAGCGTCGCATTACTCGAACGCGAGCCTGCGTCGGCCAAGCTGTACCACAACACGCCAATTAACGAATACGCTGAGTAATTGAGGTAGTCACAAGCAGCGCCCGCTGCATCAGTTGGAGTGAGTGACAGGCAGGCATCAGAATCGGTCTTCCATTCATCGAGTAACGTTTGAGCTAGCGCCTGCTGTTCAGGTTGTTCTATTGCCGCGACTAATTCATTAAATACCTGATAAGTGGCGTTAAGCATTTCGCCGCCATCACGAGTGAGTTTACGACCAATCAAATCTAGTGCTTGGATACCATTAGTGCCTTCGTACAATTGTGCAATGCGTACGTCGCGCATCAGTTGCTCCATACCCCACTCACGAATAAAGCCGTGACCACCGTACACTTGCACGCCTAGGCTGGTCACTTCCAACCCCATGTCGGTCATAAAGGCCTTACAAATTGGGGTGAGGAATTGTAATACCTGTTCAGCGTGATTCTTGGTTTCGCCGTCAGATAGTTTTTCGATGTCCATGTACTTGGCGTAAACCAAGGATAATGCGCGAGACCCTTCAGTTAAGGCTTTTTGGGTGAGCAACATACGAGCGACATCGGGTTGATAAACGATGGCGTCGGCTTTGTCGTTGGGCTGTTGCACACCTTGTGGGGCACGAGATTGCAAGCGGTCTCTGGCGTATTCCAACGCGCCTTGGTAAGACGCTTCTGCTGCCCCCAGGCCTTGTAAGCCTACTTGAAAGCGCGCATCGTTCATCATGGTAAACATGCAAGCCAAACCTTGGTTTGCTTCACCGACTAACCAACCTGTTGCGCCGTCGTAGTTCATCACACACGTCGGGCTGGCTTTAATGCCCATTTTTTTCTCGATACTGCCAACCGACACGGCATTTAACTCACCCGGTTCGCCATTTTCATCAAGTAAAAACTTAGGTACAACAAATAAACTGATACCTTTCACCCCTTTGGGCGCATCAGGTAGACGAGCCAGTACCATATGAATGATGTTACTGCTCCAGTCTTGATCGCCACCGGTAATGAAGATCTTGTTACCGGTAATGGCGTAACTGCCATCTTCGTTGGGTTCTGCTTTGGTTGAAAGCAAGCTTAAATCAGTACCCGCATGAGGTTCTGTCAGGTTCATTGTGCCTGTCCACTCACCGGTGATCAGCTTACTGAGGTATTGCTGCTTGAGTTCGTCACTGGCGTGCTTGGTTACTGCCAATACCGCGCTTTCGGTTAGCATGGTGGTTAATCGCCAGCTCAAATTGGCAGAATTGAGCATTTCGTGTACCGGCACGGCCATGGTGTAGGGCAGTTCTTGGCCTTCGTATTCGGCACTACCTAACATGGCATTCCAACCGTTGGCGACATATTCCTGATAAGCGTCAGCGAAACCGGCTGGAGTGGAGACCTTACCATCTACCAGCTTACAACCTTCTTCGTCGCCTTCTCTGTTGAGAGGGGCAACAACGTCTTCTGCAAATTTCCCGCCTTGAGCCACAATTTCGTTGGCCAACTCAGCGTCAAAATCTCCTATTCCCAGCCCTGCATAATGGGCATCGAGATTTAACCAATCTTGAAATAAAAACTGAAACTCGGCCAAAGGCGCACGATAGTTAGGCATGACTTGTCTCTCTTTAGTTTTTCAAACGGGTGTTTGAAAATAAGTATACGCGTAATCAAAGTAAAGGCGAAGCACCTCTGTTATAAAAGTGTAGAGTTTTTTTAACGACTCGCTAACAGAAAGCGGGATTATTGCGCAGCGACAAAGCCGTCGCGTATTGGGATGAGGTTATCTTTATGCTCAAGGGCCTTGGCATCCAGTTCAAAAGGCAGGATTTTTTCAAAACTAGACACATTAGGGGCGGCCCATTCTGGCGCAGGAATGACATCATTAAAAGACGCCAAGTCAGAAGATTGTTGGCAACGAAACAGCGGAGTACCATCAGCCAATGTGCTGACTTGCTGTTGTACTTCCACATTCATCCCGGTTAATTGCCACGTGTGGCGATGAGCTGCGCATTGCGCTGATTCGCCGCTTTCCACGCTTCCTTGAGGCAAAACCAACTGGTTCGACGAAGTGTGACGCAGTAACAAAACTTTGTTGTCTATTTTTATCAAGCATGCCGCTGAGCCTGCTTGCATTGCATTGGTCCCACTTGTTCTACAGCTCGGCGCAGTGTGCTTTTCTGCTGTACAGGAAAAAAGCGTTAAAGCTGCGAAAAATACTGACAAGTGAAATTTGAATGGCATGGGATTAGGTACAATGTAATCAATAACAACAGGTGAATACGGCGTTGAACGCGGTGAATCACCGAACGATAAGAATAATAACAGCGGTCTTTTATCGCTCATAGTACTCGCAGCAATTTTATTGTGCTAGCCAGTACCCGATTTACAACAGGAAAGTTTATGTCACTCAAATCCCTTGTATCACCTATGGTGATAGGTGCAGTCGCGCTCGCCAGTTTTTTAGTTTATCTCAATGTTTCAGAAACGGAAGCCACCGACACAGCGCCTCAGCGCGCGACCCCCGTTATGGTGTATACCGTTGTAGAGAAAGATTTTCCTATCACTATTGAAGGTTTAGGTACCGCAAACGCCAATGAATCGGTCACGCTTACCGCGCAAGACACCGACGTGATCACTGCGATTAATTTCGACGATGGCGACGTTGTAAAAGCGGGGCAATTATTGGTTCAGCTTAACAATACTGAAGAATTAGCGAATATGACCGAGTTACAAGTTAACTTGGATGAAGCAACGCGCCAGTTACGTCGGATTAAAAACTTAGCCAAAGAAAGTGCGGCGTCTGAACAATTGCTAACAGAACAAGAAGCCGTAGTGAAAACACTGGAAGCGCAAGTAGAGGTGGCACAATCTCAACTCGATGATTTGCAAATTCGCGCGCCTTTTAGTGGTCAATTAGGTATTCGTCAGGTGAGTTTAGGGGCGCTGGTGCAACCGTCGACTACCATCACCACCTTAGATGACATCAGTCGGGTAAAAGTAGACTTCAGCGTTGCAGAAAATCACTTAGCGAGCCTAGCGGTTGGGCAAAAAGTGTCGGCTCGTTCAGTGGCTTACCCTGATCAGGTATTTGAAGGCAGTATTCGCACGTTAGGTTCCCGTATTGACCCCGTCACTCGTTCTGTATTGGTGCGTGCTGTCATTGACAACGACTCTGCACAGTTACGCCCTGGCATGTTGTTACAAATCACATTGGAAAAACAGGTACTGAAAACACTGGTGTTACCTGAAAAAGCGTTGGTTCCTCATGATGACAAACAGTTTGTTTACGTTGTTGAGGGGGACCATGTTGTCGAAAAAGAAGTAAAAATTGGTGAGCGTCGTCCGGGATGGGTGCAAATTGTTTCTGGTGTGAATGCCAATGATAAGGTGGTAACAGAAGGCACATTGCGAGTTCGCGATTTGTCAAAAGTGAATGTGCTGAACAACGAGCAAGAGGGCTAAAATATGTGGCTTTCAGACGTTTCAGTAAAGCGGCCGGTATTCGCGTCGGTCGTAAACTTACTTTTGTTGATTTTTGGGATTGTTGCAGTGTCTATGTTGTCGCTGCGAGAGTACCCAGATATCGACCCACCCATAGTGTCCATCTCCACCACTTACGATGGCGCATCGGCGAATATCGTCGAAACCCGAATCACTCAGTTACTAGAAGACCGTATCAGTGGTATTGAAGGAATTAAAAATATCACTTCGACCAGTCGCAACGGACGTTCGGATATCACCATTGAATTTAATTTAAGCCGCGATATCGACGCTGCGTCTAATGATGTGCGTGAACGGGTGAGTCGTGCGCTGAACAACTTACCTGATCAAGCTGATCCGCCTGAAGTGTCAAAGTCTAACTCAGATGAAGATGCCATTGTTTGGTACAACCTACGCAGTACCAATTTAGATACCATGGAGCTAACCGATTACGCTGAACGTTATTTGGTTGACCAACTCTCTATTGTTGATGGGGTCGCGCGAATTCGCTTAGGCGGCGGGCGAACTTATGCCATGAAAGTCTTTCTCGACCGCAATGCGATGGCTGCGCGAGGCATTACGGTTACAGACGTAGAAAATGTCATTCAGTCTGAAAACGTAGAGTTGCCCGCAGGCGAAGTGGAGTCTGAATCTCGAGACTTTGAAGTGCGCGTTGCACGCAGCTTCTTAACGCCGGATGATTTTGCCGCGCTAACGGTTGCCGTTGGCGACGATGGCTATCTGGTTCGTTTAGGCGAAATTGCCCATGTGGAATTGGCCGCCGAAGACGATGAAACCGAGTTCCGTGGCGATGGTGTGAACATGATTGGCTTAGGGGTAATTAAGCAGTCGAAAGCCAATACCCTTGATGTGGCAAAAGCCGCCAAGAAAGCTATAGAGCGCATAGAAACGTCTTTACCAGATAATATTTTTATTGTGCCAAGTTACGACTCATCAGTGTTTATCGAAGAGTCGATCAATGAGGTGTACAACACGCTGGGTATTGCCATGTTGATGGTGGTGATCGTGATTTACTTGTTTCTGGGTAATATTCGCGCCACCCTTATTCCGGCCTTAACTGTACCTGTTTCGTTGGTGGCAGCGTTTATTGTGATGTACGCGCTGAATTTCTCAATTAACCTACTCACATTGCTCGCCATGGTGTTGGCGATTGGGCTGGTGGTTGACGATGCCATTGTGGTGCTAGAAAACATTTATCGTCGTATCGAAATGGGCGAGCGTCCCATTCTTGCCGCCTATCGTGGAACACGAGAAGTGGGGTTCGCGGTTATTGCGACAACCCTAGTTTTGATTGCGGTGTTTGTGCCTTTGGCATTTCTCGATGGCAATATAGGCCGGTTATTTACCGAATTCGCCTTGGCTATTGCCGCGGCAGTGGCTTTCTCAAGTTTTACCGCACTTACCTTATCTCCTATGTTGGGGTCGTTGATCTTGAAAAAGCGCGAGCGTGCATCGGGTTTTGGCAGCTGGATGGACCGCAACTTTAGCGTGCTTGAAGGTAAGTACTTCAACAGTTTAAGTAAGAGTATTCATCAACCTCTCGTGGTTATTGCTTTGTTGGCCATGGCGATCTTCGCCATTTATCAGCTCTATCAGAACATCCCCAGTGAACTTGTGCCGAAAGAAGATCGAGGTAACTTCTTTATTATTATGCAGTCGCAAGAAGGCGCGAGTTTTGAAAGCAACACAGAAAACCTGCGGAAAATAGAAGCAGTACTGATGCCTTATCGTGAGTCGGGCGAGGCCAGTCGTGTATTGGTTCGTTCACCTGGTTTTGGCGGCAATGCAGGTATTGCTATTATAGGTGCTGCGCCTTGGGATGAACGTGAGCGCAGTACGTTTGCGTTAATGGATGAGATTACCGCTCAGCTTTCTGATATTCCTGATGTACGCGCTTTTGGGGTGATGCGCTCTGGCATTGGCGGCGGTGGTTTAGGTCGCCCCGTGCAATTTGTGTTGAAAGGCGATACTTACGAAAACCTCGTCGCTTGGCGTGATACGCTGATGGAGAAGGCTGCAGAGAATCCGAATTTGATCCGGCTCGACTCAGACTACAAGGAAACGTCGCCGCAGCTTTTGGTGAATATCGACAGGGATCGCGCGGCTGACTTGGGTGTATCTATTAGTGATATCGGCCGTACGTTGGAAACCATGCTGGGCCAGCGTCGCGTGTCGACCTATCTGGATCGCGGTGAAGAGTACGATGTGATCATGGAAGGGATTGAATCGGATTTTCGCAGCCCGAGCAGTATCGACAACCTCTACGTACGCTCTGATCGCACCGGTGAACTCATTCCAATGGATAACTTGCTCACTGTGACGGAGCAGGCCACATCGGCACGCCTGAATCGGTATAACCGCATGCGGGCGATAACGATTTCTGCCAACTTGGCAGACGGCTACACCTTAGGTGAAGCCTTGGCATATCTAGAGGATATTGTGCATACGGAACTGCCCGAGAGTGCGACTATTGATTATAAAGGCGAAAGCCAACTTTATCAGGAGTCAGGTAGTTCATTTATCTTTGTGTTCTTATTAGCGCTCGCGATCACTTATTTGATATTGGCGGCGCAGTTTGAAAGCTGGATTCACCCATTGGTGATCATGTTAACCGTGCCACTAGCCCTTGTTGGCGCTTTTATTGGCTTGTACCTCGCCGGCATGACCATCAATATCTACAGCCAAATTGGCTTAGTGATGTTGATTGGTTTGGCGGCGAAGAACGGTATATTGATTGTCGAGTTTGCCAACCAACTTCGCGATGATGGAATGGACTTCGAGCAAGCCTTGAAGCAAGCGGCCTCACTGCGTTTACGGCCCATTGTTATGACCGCTTTTACCACGGTATTTAGCTCGATCCCGCTGGTGGTTGCCGCTGGTCCGGGGTCAGAAAGTCGAATGGCGATTGGTATGGTGATTTTCGCTGGGGTATTGGTGTCTACTTTCTTAACTTTGTATATCGTCCCTACGGCATACTATTGGTTAGCACGCCACACAGGGTCGCCACTAAAACGTACTCAAGAAGTTGATACTCTCGATGCGAGTACGCCTTATCACAAAGGCGAAGGCTGATTGCCTGTTGTGTAGAGCTTAGAGCTTGTTGAAATAGAAAAATGCCTGTCATTTCTTTGGAAAGACAGGCATTTTTTGTATTAATTAGCGTGTTGCGTGTAGGGCTAGGTGTTATGACAACACGCTAGGCAACGCAATACAGAACGATGTCAGTACGACACTCCAACCTATCAAAACGCCGGCTGATTTTGCGGTAATAATACGCACCGATGGTAAGTAATGCTTGTCAGCCGTTTGATTCCGGCTCAGTAGCCAGCCAACAACAATGGTGATGGCAAAACCAATTAGATTCCACCAGAACCAAAATATCGGGCTTTCAAATAACCACATAGCCATATTGGTGAGTACGCCAGCTGCCAATGCGATATTAGCGGCAAACGCGTGAACTTTACGGCTGTGGATACCCAACATGAAAGTCGCGAGTACAGGGCCGTAAAATACCGAACCAATCTTGTTGATGGCTTCAATGATCGTAGGCGCAATATCCCCGGCATAGAATGATAAAAGAAGGGTGATCACTCCCCACACTACGCCGGCTATCCTCGCATATCGCATGTAACTTTCGTTGTCGGGCTCATGGCCTTTTGCACGGCAAATATCTTCAACAGAAACTGCGGATAAACTATTGATGGCAGAACTAAGCGATGACATGGCAGCGGCCATAATCGCCACCACAAGTAAACCTATGACGCCATTAGGGAGGTAGTTAATAATAAAAATTGGCATCATCCAATCGGGAGAGTCGGCTGGAATTTGCGCCTGTAATGACGGTGTTTGCATCACGAGAGTACCAATGGCTATCCCTGCAAAACAATAGATAAGCGTAATGGGGAAGCGGCTAAAGGCGACGGTGAGCATTAGCTTCTTTAAGTGTTGTTGGTCGTGAGCTGAGAGCGAACGCTGGGCTTCAGATTGGTCGCAACCGTAATAAGACGCATAGAGAAACAAGCCACCTAAAAGCATAGGCAACAAACCAAAGTCACTGCCTGCTAAGCCTAGTCCAGTGAGGTTTGTTGCATTTAGTCGCTCTGGTGAGACCATGGTTAACATGGCACTAAACCCTCCGAGTTGATCTAGTGCTACCCACAAACAGGTAGCGGCTCCTGCAACAATCAAAATCATTTGCGCCGCGTCGCCGTAAACCACGGCTTTCATTCCACCAATGGCAGAGTAAATGAGCGTAATCACGCCGATTAATACAATGCTGTGCCACTGTGCTAGGCCAAGTGTGCCTTGTAATATCAGCGAGATAGCATAAATCATGATGGCGGTAGCAAAAGAGCGACTGAGTTGAAATACAAAGCTGATCAATAGCCGAGTCGAACGGGAAAAGCGTTGTTCTAAGTAATCGTAAACGCTAACAACGCCTGCATTGTGCAGTGAGGGCAACAGCCGCCACAGCATGATAATCACGGCAAGGGGTAAGGCGAGCTCGTAAGATAACCAGATCAGTCCGCCGCCTTCTCTTAGGCCGACAAACGCAGGGGCAGAGATAAAGCTCACCGCTGACAATTGGGTTGCCATCACAGAGAGGGCGAGGGCTTGCCAAGGCAAGGTCCGGCCGCCGAGGAAAAAGTCGTTGCGGTCTTTTTGTTGGCGAAAGTGTAATCCCATTGCGAGTAGGCCAATCAAATAAATCGCGATAATGCTGTAATCAAGCCAAGACATAGTCTTCCTTCCCTGTATTTATTGTTTGATTACTATCTAAACAGGTTCGGGCTGGATAAGCAAAGCATCTGCCGCAACAAGGGGTTACCTTACCCTAATGATAAAATAGAAAATTAACCCTTGATTAACAATATTAATATATTATTGTAATATCATTGCTTCGCTGTTGTAGTTTAACTCAAGGTGTTTGACTGAAGTTGTTTGGGGAGTACCGCGAGGTAATACAGGTATACATTCAACTTGTGGCAGATGCTGTTTGTTGTCACACCCGTTAACAAGGACACACACTATGCGAAGCACAATACACCGCGCTTTCGGCGGTATTCTCTTACTCATACTATTCCAAGGGCAAAGCTATGCCATCGACAATGGCATTTATACCATCACCTCGCGGGTGAGTAACCAAGTGGTTGAAGTGGGGAGCGCGGATACTGCCGATGCGGCAAACATTAATCAATGGCCGCTCAATGGTCATGCCACACAGCAGTGGTTAATTCAGCAAGTCAGTGGGAACGACTATGCGGTTATCAACGCTCACAGTGGTAAGGCGATGGAAGTCTATGCTTTTGACAACAGTGATGGTGCGAACATCGTGCAATACAGTTACTGGGGCGGCGATCCTCAGTTGTGGACCATTACAGATTTAGGCAATGGGTATTTTAGTTTTATAAATAAATTCTCCGGCAAAAGTTTGGATTTACTCGCCAGTGACACCTCATCTGGTGCAAATATTGGCCAATGGACTTACTGGGGCGGTGAACCCCAGCAATGGGCTTTATCGTCAGTATCAGATATTAACTACCTCACTCCTTCGTTTACCAATATTGCGGTACATGACCCGTCGGTGATCGCTACTAACAACCAGTATTACGTATTTGGGTCGCATTTGAGTGCAGCGAGTAGCCCTGACTTTATGCATTGGTCGCGTATTGCCGATGGTGTGAGTGCCAGTAACCCATTGTTTAACGACGTAACAAGCGAGTTATCTGAAGCGTTAACATGGGCACAAACATCGACATTGTGGGCGCCTGATGTGGCGTATATAAATGGTCAGTATTTGATGTATTACAACGCTTGTGAGGGGTCTTCACCCCGTTCAGCAATGGGAATTGCCACGGCGTCATCAATTGAAGGGCCCTATGTTAATCAAGGCTTGTTGCTCAAGTCGGGTATGTGGGGAGAAGCCAGTGAAGACGGGACGATTTACGATGCCACTGTTCATCCTAATGCGGTTGATCCTGCGGTGTTTTATGCGCAAAACGGAACGCTTTGGATGATTTATGGCTCGTATTCAGGTGGGATTTTTATTATGCAGTTGAATCCTTCTACGGGGCAGCCTTATGCGAATCAAGGTTACGGTACGCATTTGTTAGGCGGTAATCACGCGCGTATTGAAGGGGCCTACGTGATCTATGCACCTGATACCGGTTACTACTACATGTTTGTGAGCTATGGCGGGCTATCGGCAGATGGCGGCTATAATGTGCGAGTGTCACGCTCAACCAACCCTAACGGGCCATACTATGACGCTAATGGCACCAATATGGCAACTGTAAAATCTGATCCTTCACAGCCCTTGTTTGATGATGCCAGCATTGCCCCGCATGGCGTTAAATTAATGGGCAATCACGTGTTTACCGGTACTAATAATTCGTTAGGGTATGTTTCTCCGGGCCACAATTCAGCGTGGTATAACGCGGCGACCGGGCAGTATTTCTTGGTCTTTCACTCGCGGTTTCCTGGCCGTGGAGAAGAACACGAAGTGCGAGTTCATGAATTTTTCTTCAACAGTGCAGGATGGCCAGTTGTTTCGCCGCTGCGTTATGCCGATAAAGTGGATGTGAATAATAGCGCTCGACCTCTATCTGAACTTGATGCTGTGAGCCATGCAAACGTAGTTGGGAATTATCAATATGTGAATCATGGCAAAGCGATTTCTGCTGCTATCACTTCGTCTACCGATATTGTGCTGGCGATGGGCGGTAGCGTTACGGGGGCAAGCAGTGGGACTTGGCAGTATGATGCAAGTTCTCAATCTATCACGCTAACGTTAAACGGTGTGGTGTACGAAGGAAAAGCGACACGTCAGTGGAATCAAAGTCGTCAACGATTTGAAGTGGCGCTTACAGCGTTGTCTGCAGATGGTACTGCGGTATGGGCTATTAAGTCGAACTAACAGACAAAAAAAGAGCCGGCATGCCGGCTCCTCTCTGTATTTAGTTGTCACTCAAATGGGCGACTACTCGTCCAAGAAGCTACGTAGCTGCTCTGAACGGCTTGGATGACGTAGTTTACGCAAGGCTTTCGCTTCAATCTGACGAATACGCTCACGTGTTACGTCAAACTGCTTACCTACTTCTTCCAACGTGTGATCGGTGTTCATGTCGATACCGAAACGCATACGCAATACTTTGGCTTCACGGGCTGTTAGGCCAGCAAGTACTTCTTGTGTTGCGCCTTTCAAGCTACCGCCAGTGGCTGAATCGAGGGGCTGCACAATGGTGCTGTCCTCGATAAAGTCGCCAAGATGCGAATCTTCATCATCACCGATGGGCGTTTCCATCGAGATTGGCTCTTTCGCGATCTTCAGTACTTTGCGGATCTTGTCTTCAGGCATAAGCATGCGTTCTGACAATTCTTCCGGCGTAGGTTCACGACCCATTTCCTGAAGCATTTGACGAGAGATACGATTTAGCTTGTTGATGGTTTCAATCATGTGAACAGGGATACGAATCGTACGTGCCTGGTCAGCGATTGAACGCGTGATAGCCTGACGGATCCACCATGTTGCATAAGTTGAGAACTTATAACCACGACGGTATTCAAACTTATCTACTGCTTTCATTAAGCCAATGTTACCTTCTTGGATTAAGTCCAAGAACTGCAAACCACGGTTGGTGTATTTCTTCGCAATTGAAATAACCAAACGCAAGTTAGCTTCAACCATTTCTTTCTTCGCGCGACGCGCTTTTGCTTCACCAATAGACATACGACGGTTGATGTCTTTGATGTCTGAAATCACAAGGCCAGTTTCTTGCTCAACCTGAGTGATTTTAGAAACGCTACGCTCAACTTCTTCACGCACGTTTGCCAGGCCGTTTGCGTAAGCTGCGCCTGAAGCAATAGCTTTGTCTAGCCATTCAGTGGTTGTTTCGTTGCCAGCGAAAGCTTTGATAAAGTCTTTCTTTGGCATTTTCGCGTTAACCACACAGTTTTTCATTACTAAGCGTTCTTGAACACGTACACGGTCCATCATGTCGCGCATGTTTTTCACCATGCGGTCGAACTGCTTAGGTACGAGGCGGAATTCTTTGAAGATTTCGCTTAGTACTTCGATTTGTGCACGAGAATCTTTGTGTGTACGACCTTTCTTCTCGATGACATCACGAGTTTTACCGTATTGATCGCGAAGTGCTGCGAATTTTTCGCGTGCCAACTCCGGATCTACACCGCTATCATCTTCGTCTTCCGAGTCGTCGTCATCGCCGTCATCATCTTCGTCGTCGAGCTCTTCTTCAGAAAGCTCAGAACCGATGTGGGTTGCCGTAGGAGCGATGTCGTCTACTTCGTTCGGGTCGACAAAACCAGAAATAATATCGCTTAAGCGAATTTCTTCTGCTTCGTAGAGATCCCATTGATCAAGTAGGTAAGTGATGGCTTCTGGATATTCAGCCACCGAACATTGAACTTGGTTAATCCCTTCTTCGATACGTTTGGCGATTTCAATTTCGCCCTCGCGGGTTAACAGTTCAACGGTACCCATTTCACGCATGTACATGCGTACTGGGTCGGTTGTACGACCAATTTCACTTTCTACTGTTGCAAGTGCCTGCGCCGCCGCTTCAGCTGCATCTTCGTCAGCTGTGGTTTCTTGCATGAGTAGTTCGTCTGAATCTGGAGCAGATTCAGCAACTTGAATACCCATGTCATTGATCATGCGAATGATATCTTCGATCTGATCTGAATCGACGATATCTTGCGGCAGGTGGTCATTTACTTCGGCAAAAGTCAAATAACCTTGTTCTTTACCTTTTGCAATCAGGAGCTTAATCTGAGACTGCTTGCTTTGCGCCATATACCCTACACTTCTCACATTAAATAAAATTAACAATCAACACTCACGATTGCCTTAGACAATAAAGAGCATGTTATGTTCGTTTAAGTTGCTGCGCGCTGTTTTGAACCAACACTTTGTTGGCGACGCGGCATGGTTTTGTTGCCGATAGCTGCATCTGCAGCGAATTAGCCAGTATAGCAGAATAAACGTGTTTTTAATACTGCTTAGCGGCTTCTTTTTAGACAAAAAGTCCTTTGTCTGGATGGGGGTTTATCCCCGCTGACGTTCCTTCATCAGCAGATTCAGTTCTTGTTTCTCTTCACTGCTCAAAGGTTGTACCCGAGAACGTGAAATCAAGGTCTCGATGCGGCTGTCAAAATGCCAGTCGAGGAGTTTTGCGAAACTGTCGCTGTAAACGCGTTTAGCGTCTTCATCGGCAACCAGTAATTCGTCCTTGAGTACTTTCGCTATAGCCTTACCATGGGGATGATCGCGATAATATTCAATTACCATGGCCTTAGATGCTCGGGTGTTTTGCTGGCAATATTGATGTACATCTATCAAAATATTCATGCCGGGTACGGCTGAGCCTGTTAACGCTTGAGGCATAACGTCTTCGCATTCATTGGCTAATTGCGGATGTTCTATCAACAGGCGTACCATCATTTTAACCGGCGAAACGGTAGACTTTGCCACCGGTTGCCATTGCACTGCTCGGGGCTTTTGCATGCCGTTTGCTGCGCGAATGTCTTGTTGTAAACGGTAGCGGTCGTATTCGCCGGTATGTTTACTTAGCTCTTCTTGCATTAGCGCTTTTTGGCTATCCCCCAAAATCTGGTCGATTAGCGGCTGCGCGGCAGTTTTAAGTGCCATTTTCCCTTCTGGAGTCCCCACTTGGTGCTGTTGCAGTAAGTGGTCAAAGAAAAAACGCGATAGCGGCATGGCGTTTTTCAGCATGGTTTCAAACTCTGCTTTGCCGGTTTGACGAACCATGGTGTCTGGGTCTTCGCCGTCGGGCAAAAATAAGAACTTGAGTTGTACGCCGTCTTTCAATACGGGTAGGGCGTTTTCTACTGCCCGCCATGCGGCGTCTCTACCAGCGCGGTCACCGTCGTAGCAGCACAATATTTCATTACTTGCGCGCATGAGCATCGTAAGGTGCTCGCCTGTAGTGGCTGTTCCCAAAGCCGCAGTAGCGTATTGAATGTCGAACTGGCTAAGTGCCACTACATCCATGTAGCCTTCTACGATCATCACTTGGTCGAGGTGGCGGTTAACCTGTTTGGCTTGATAAAAGCCAAATAACTCGTGACCTTTATGAAAAATACGGGTTTCGGGCGAGTTGAGATATTTAGGGCCGCCGCCGTCTAATATTCGTCCGCCAAAACCAACAACGCGACCACGTTTATCGCGTATAGGGAACATAATGCGGTCGCGGAAAAAGTCGTACTGGCGCCCATTGTCGTTGCGGTTGACTAACTTTAAATCGATGAGTTGTTGAATGCGGTGTTTATCTGTACCGAAGGCTTTAAGCAAGCCATCCCACTCCGGCGGCGCGTACCCGATTTCCCAGCGCTTAACAATTTCACCCGACAAGCCACGATTTTTCAGGTAGTCGATAGCACGCTGGCCTTGGGCATGACCTTTTAATTGGTTTTGGAAAAAGCGGGTGACTTTTTCCATTAGGTCATAATCGCTTTGTAATTGTTGTTTTTTTGCGTCGCTCATGCCGGGGCGACTGCCTTGTTCACGCGGAACTTCTAGTCCGTGAACCTTGGCGAGTTCTTCAATGGCTTCGACAAACTCTAAGCGGTCGAATTCCATAATAAAAGAAATGGCGTTACCGTGAGCGCCACAACCAAAACAATGATAAAACTGTTTGTCTTGGCTAACGGTAAAAGAAGGCGTTTTTTCACTGTGGAAAGGGCAGCAAGCGGAGTAGTTTTTACCTGCTTTTTTGAGTTTTACGCGTGAGTCAACCACATCGACAACGTCGGTTCGAGCCAACAGGTCGTCAATAAAATCACGAGGGATCTTTCCAGCCATAAAGAGGTGAATTCGCTATGATAAAACGTCCACTTTAAACAGGCTAACCCGTTTGGGCAACCTCTGAAAACGGCGTAACAGATTTAGGCGTTTAAGCGCGCCTTAATTTTGCCACTGAGTGCGCCCATGTCTGCACGGCCTTGCACTTGTGGTTTAAGCACTCCCATCACTTTACCCATGTCTTGCATGCCAGACGCACCAGTAGAAGCCATTGCTTCGTCAATGAGTGCAGCCAACTCGTCTTCGGTAAGTGGTTGGGGTAGGAAAGACTCTAATACAACAATCTCTTCGCGCTCTTGGGTAGCCAAGTCGTCACGTCCAGCAGAGTCGTATTGAGTAGCGGCATCCTGGCGCTGTTTAACCATTTTGGTCAGCACCGCCAGAATGTCGGCATCATTCAATGTGATTTTTTCGTCAATTTCACGCTGTTTGATTGCGGCAAGCGCCATACGAATCGTACCAAGGCGAAGTTTCTCTTTGGCGCGCATCGCGTCTTTCTGCGCTGATTTTAAATCATCAATCAATGGCATTGAAATTTCCACACAACAGTTGAATGAAAAAAGTAGGTCGTCGATTTATGGAGAACCGAAGTCCTCCATGGGCTGACTGTCCCTTAGTAAAGCTTAACGCGACGTGCGTTTTCGCGAGCCAACTTCTTCAGATGACGTTTTTTCGCTGCAGCTTTCTTACGCTTGCGTTCCCAAGTAGGCTTCTCGAAGAACTCACGACGACGAACTTCAGACAGAACACCGGCTTTTTCACAAGAACGTTTAAAGCGACGTAGCGCTACGTCAAATGGTTCGTTTTCTCTAACTTTAACGATGGGCATTTAAATCTCACCTCAAAAAACTAACAGATTACCGGGCATATTTACTGGGGTTTTCAGACCGCCCGGGTTAAAAATGGTGCGAAATTCTAATCATATCTGGAGAGTTTGTAAAGGGAGAATTGTTAAAAAATAGCCAAATTCGCCTTTTTCATGCCCGATTCCATTGGCGTACCGAGCTTGAAAGAGTACACTAGCGCCTTTCTTTAGCAACAAAAGAGTGTGCACACGCCAATGCGAATTTTGGGTATTGAAACATCGTGCGACGAAACCGGTGTAGCGGTTTACGACGATGAACAAGGGTTATTATCACATGCTTTATATAGCCAAGTAAAACTTCATGCCGATTATGGTGGTGTTGTACCCGAACTCGCGTCTCGTGATCACGTACGCAAAATCGTGCCGCTTATCCAGCAGGCGTTAAAAGACGCCGATACCACACAAGCGCAACTCGATGGCATCGCTTTTACTCAGGGGCCGGGCTTAGTCGGTGCTTTGTTGGTTGGCGCTTCCGTTGGCCGCTCTCTGGCGTATTCTTGGGGTATCCCAGCGGTGGGGGTGCATCACATGGAAGGGCACTTACTTGCGCCAATGCTGGAAGACGAAGCGCCTGAATTCCCTTTTATTGCATTGCTGGTTTCTGGTGGTCACTCCATGCTGGTAAAAGTTGAAGGAATTGGCCAATACGAAATGTTAGGCGAATCTATTGACGATGCGGCCGGTGAAGCCTTTGATAAAACCGCCAAGCTATTAGGGCTAGATTATCCCGGAGGCCCATTATTGGCAAAACTGGCGGATAAAGGCGAAGGTGGTCATTATAAATTTCCTCGCCCGATGACAGACCGCCCAGGGTTAGATTTTAGCTTTAGCGGATTAAAAACGTTTGCTGCGAATACGATTCGCGATAGTGATGGCAGTGATGAAAGTAAAGCTAATATTGCCTTTGCTTTCCAAGAAGCCGTCATTGATACCTTGATGATCAAATGTCGCCGTGCGCTCAAGCAAACAGGTTTAAAGCGCCTTGTTATTGCTGGCGGTGTTAGTGCGAATACAGCGTTACGTGCAGCCATGAAAACCATGATGGATGACATTCGCGGAGAAGTTTTCTACCCAAGTCTAGCGTTTTGTACCGACAATGGCGCCATGATTGCCTACGCTGGGATGCAGCGTTTGAAGGCAGGGCAAGTGTGTGAACTGTCAGCCAAAGCCAAACCGCGTTGGCCGCTAGACACGCTTTCGGCGGTCTAGCCAGCCTAGTTTTATTTGAGTCATAACGCACAGTGTGTCATGGTGGTTTCATCTTACCGTGGCACATTTTCTTCTCTAAGATATGCCAATAAATAAAACAAAGGACGTGTTATGACTCTGATGCGACGTTTCGTTACGCTGCTTTTTATCCTTGTTATATCTGCTTGCCAATCAACGCCTACCGAAACAACCCATACTGAACGCCCACAATATGTGGTACTCATTTCTCTCGATGGTTTTCGTCATGATTACATCGACAAGCACGATGCCAAGCACTTACAAGCCATTGCAGACAAAGGTGTGCGGGCAGAGCGCATGAACCCCGTGTATCCGGCAAACACATTTCCTAATCATTTATCGATAATTACAGGGTTAAGGCCGATCAATCACGGTATTGTTGCTAACCATTTTTATGACAAGTCTCGCCATGCCAGCTATGACATGGGTAAAGGTTACGGCGATAGTACCTGGTTAAGTGGTACGCCATTGTGGAATTTAGTAGAACAGCATGGTTTTAAAGCTGCGACCTACTTTTGGCCTGAATCGGATGCGCGTATTAATGGCATGCTACCCACTTATCATTACCACTATTCCAAATACGCTGATTACGGTAAACGAGTTGACCAAATCATTGATTGGCTGGCTTTGCCAGAAGCGCAACGTCCGAGGTTTGTGGCGGGATATTTTTCCTTAACCGATACCCAAGGGCATGAGTATGGCCCTGACGCCAAAGAAACCTATGAAGCAGTGCAAGTGGTTGACGCTTATATCGGTGAACTCTACGAGCGATTACAGGCCTTGCCCATCGATGTGAATTTGGTGGTGGTGTCTGATCACGGTATGACAAGCACAGGCCGCGATGCCGCAATAGATGTGGGAGCCTTGCCGATTAGTGATAAATTTCATTACGAGATTCAGGGAGCGCAAGTGCTGCTCTATGCGAAAGATGGCGCCACCGATGCTGATATTGCAGAACAAAAGCGCGCACTAGGGGCCGTTGCAGCCAATGCCTATACGGTACTCAGCGATGCTCAACGCGCAGCGCGGTATTATTCGGTGAATGATCGTACGGGCGATATTGTTATACAGGCCCAAGCACCAGCTTGGTTTGCTAAGCCAAACAGTGACTACATTAGCAATGGCGGGCATGGGTACGAACCGACTAGCGCTGATATGGGAGCAACATTTGTGGCAATAGGCCCTGCATTTAAACAGGGCCTGCGCTTACCAGCAATCGACAATTTAGCGGTGTATCCAACACTGGCTAAAGTGTTGGGGCTAACCTTACTAACGCCAGTTGATGGTAAAGTGGGTGTGTTAGCACAAGGGTTAGTTAATCCCTAACTTTTAGACAGCAAGTTAGCGGGCACATCCCAACTCATTGTATGGATTTGCCCGTCCCAACGCTGCAATGTCAGCCATATTTTATCGTCTTGAGAAAGACTGGCTTTGGCTAAAGCGTGCACGTGTTGGCCGTGTCGCGTACCGTGAAGAATGCCCAATTCTTCCTGTTCTAATGACGTCAGCGACATAGGCTCAGTGCCAATGTTTAAATACGCTTGACGTACTGTCGCAACATCACCTGTTTTAAACATGAGTAAAAAGTCTTTTACGAACAAGCCGTCGTGATGATAGGGCGCGTTTTCATCGTAAGGCATAGGCGTGATCTCGTACTCCCCCACTTTTTTTGTTTCCAGTACCGGTGGAAACTCAGGGTGTAGCGACTGATAAAAGTACCAAACGGGTAAGACCAAAATGACTGCGTGAATAATGTATTGGTATTTTTTACGTAAGGTTATTTTTCTGCGGCTCATTAATGGGCCTCCTTCAACTCAGGTATTACAGACGCATTTGCTGTGCGCGAGGGCTTCTTAATGACACGCAGATACCACATGTAAAAGCCGGTAATCGACATGGCGGTTAATACCAAACCAAATAAAAACCAAATGATTTTGGTCCAAATGCCGCCGATAGTACCAAAGTGCAGCGGGTCAGTGATGTGCATAAGGGTTTGTAACGCCCCCATGCTTTCGGGAGTAAATTTATCTTCTACCTTGCCATTCCACGGGTTAATGGCAACACGGCTACTGTAGTCATCAAATAAAATGGTTTGACTGTGACCTGAAAACTTATAGGTATCTCGGTTGTGTTCAGGTAGCGCAATATAAGTTGGGGTAAAGTTTGGCACGGTCTGGTTGGCAATATTGAGTGCCTGAGTAAAGTTAACCGTGGGAGTTGTTGCTGCGGCTTGATTGAGCGGCACATCTTGAATTGCAATGGGCGCGGGATAAGGTTCAAATTCTGTTTCTGTGTGCCACAACACAGCTTGAATTAAATACCATAAGCCAGTTAGCCCCATTACCGCTAAAAACCAAATTGACCACACGCCACCTAAACGATGTAAATCGCTCAGTAAGGTACGGGTACCTTGTGTAACGCGCAGTTTGGGGCGGAAGAACGCGAGCCAGAACTTCTTGTAGACCATTAATCCGGTAACGAGCGCACCTATGACCACAATCGACATAATACTCACTAAATAATAACCAATACTGTAGCCCTGTTGCCAAGGAAACAATAACCAGCCGTGCAGAGAGCGCATAAAGCCGATAAATGTGGTGCCGGTGACAATTTCTTGTATTTCGCCGGTGTATTGGTTCACGTAAGCCTGTGCATAGGGTTTATCGCTGTCAGTGAAATTGATCACGTGAGTAAGGTATGACTCTCGTGTCATTACCCCAGTAACATGAGCAGAAGGGTGTTGAGCCGTGAGGTTGGCAACTAACTCGTCAATCGGCTTTGGTGGCATGTTGTCGGGGTTAGTTGCACGAGATTGTGCATTAGTGAGCCAGGTTAACTCATGGCTGATTACAGAAATGGTACCGGTTAAACAAATAAAACTGAAGAGCACCCAAATCGGCAGCGAGAACCAACCGTGAAGCTGGAACCACATGCGATTGCTGATCTTTTTCTTGGCCATCTTGATGAATACTCCTGACGCTTAATTGTTATATTTGCCCTGATTGGTCATGGGTTGTGAGATTGACGTTAGGACGGGCATTGAGTGCGAAAACGAAAAGTATTCGCATTATAAACGAGCGCAGTAAAAAAACAGGTGGCTTTATAAAAACTGATTATCTTAAAAGGGCCATTCTTTGTCGAGGTTGGGACAAAATGGTGCATTTGCACATTTAGTGAACATAAGCGACGTATACAAAGAAACTAATATTAATGATAATAGTTCTCAATGACGAACAATAACAACTCGTAATAGGACTAATTAGTAATGAAACACACAATGAGTCGTTTAGCGCTAGCTGTCGCGGTTGCAAGTAGCGGCCTTTCTTTGAATGCGTTAGCTCAAGACGCTGACACTGAAAAAGATGATGTTGAAACCGTAACCGTGGTTGGTAAGTACTCGGTTAACGAAAAGGTTGATACAGCAACGGGTCTAGGATTGTTGATTAGCGAAACGCCTCAATCTGTGAGTGTGATCACCGCTGAACGTATTCAAGACCAAGCTTTAGACACTATCGTTGATACGGTTGCCAACACCATTGGTGTGTCTTCTATCAAACTTGATAACGTACGTAATACTCTTCAAGCGCGTGGTTTTGATATTACGAATTACCAAATTGACGGTGTTCCTCTGTCATGGAGCCTAGGTGCTGACTCGGGTGAAACCATCGCCGATGTTGCGATTTACGAGCGTGTGGAATTCGTACGAGGCTCCACCGGCCTTCTAACTGGAGCGGGTGATCCTTCAGCGTCAATTAACTTGGTAAGAAAAACTGCGTCAGCGACTGAGCTCGAAGGCTTTGTTAGCGCAGCCTATGGTAGCTGGGACACCACCGAGTTTACTGGTGATGTAGCGACAGGCCTGAATGAAGATGGAACAGTAAGAGGCCGCGTGGTCGCGAAGTATCGCGAAGGCGACTCATTTATTGATTACTACTCATCTTCAACCAAAGTACTTTATGGTGTGCTTGAAGGCGACATTACAGATAACACCTTATTACGTGTTGGTATGAGCTACCAAAATGATACCCCTAAAGCTAACTTCTGGGGGGGGATCCCTGGTGTCTTCGCGGATGGTACGGCTACAGATTTTGATGTGTCTACGACCACTGCGGCAAAATGGACTCGTTGGGAAACTACGTCTAAGAACGTGTTCGCGAACTTAAGTCACTTTTTCGCTAACGGCTGGGAGTTGTCGGCTAACTACAACAAACTCAATTACGAGAGTGCTACCAAGTTGCTTTATCTCTATGGTTCTCTTGATGAAGAGACCGGTGCAGGCCTAGTGACTTGGCCGTATAAGAGCCAAGGTGAGAGTGATCAAGACAGTTTCGACTTACAATTAAAAGGTACGTACGAGCTGTTGGGTAACGCACATGAATTCGTTTTAGGCGCACTGTACAGCAAACAAGAAGCTGACGCGGCAAACCATACGGCTTCTGGAGACGGCGCATTTGGGGCAGTAGATAATTTCTACGAATGGGACGCAACTTACCCAGAACCAACGTGGAGTGAAGACCTGACTATTGCACAGGATATGGACACCGAACAGAAAGGGTTTTACGCAGCAACACGCTTCCATGTGACCGACGAATTGAAAGTGATTGCCGGTGGCCGAATTTCAAGCTGGGAGCGCACTGGTGTCAGTTATGATGTTGTAACCGATTTTGGTGAAAATGGCGTATTTGTTCCTTATTTGGGTGCGTTGTACGATGTTACTGATCAACATCGCGTTTACGCTAGCTACACTGAAATTTTCCAACCACAGAATGCACAAGACCGCAACGGCGACTTCTTGGACTCAGTGGAAGGTAAAACTTACGAAATTGGTTTGAAGAGCCGTTTCTTGGACGACATGCTTCACACGTCTTTCGCGATCTTTAAGATCGACCAAGACAACCTTGCACAAGACGACATAGACGAAGATGGAACGGTATATTATGTGCCTGGCTCAGATATGTTGACGGTTGCACAACGCGGCGCGCAAGGTGTAGAGAGCTATGGTTTTGAATTTGAGGTGGTAGGTAACCCTGTTGAAGGCTGGGATATCACAGCGGGTTATTCGCAGTTTGAAGCCGAAGATGCAGCAGACAATAAAGTGAACACAGCGCATCCACGTAAGCAAGCTCAGGTATTTACGACTTACAACTTCGTTAAGACAATGCCAGAACTTACTGTTGGTGGTGGTGTTAACTGGCAGAGTAAAACGACGGAAGGTTCTGTAGCACAAGACAGTTACACACTGGTTAACTTGATGGCTCGTTATCAAGTAACCGATAACTTTAACGTGCAGTTGAATGCCAACAACTTGTTTGATGAAAAATACTACGCGTATATTTCATCAAATAACCAAGTACAGTTTGGTAATCCTCGTAACGTGACGTTAAGTGTGAAGTACAACTTCTAACTACTGTTACATACGAAAAAGGGGCGTTTTCACGCCCCTTTTTGCTATCTGACCCTCGATACGGCCAAACGTTTATTCGTTGGTTTTCCCTTTGTCCCAGACTTTACTTTCTTCACCGGCCAACAAGCGTTTAATGTTGTCTTTGTGACGCAGAATAATTAGCAGCGATAACATGGCAACAGGCAATGTATACAGTGGCTTTATCAAAAAAGTAAACACTGGCGCTAGTGCAACAGCAACAATTGCTGCAAGTGAAGAGTAGCCCCAAATAAACACTACCACTGCCCAAGTTAAAATAAGCAAGCCTGCGAGATCTAACCCAATAGGCAGCATAGCGCCAAAAGCAGTGGCAACGGCCTTGCCACCTTTAAAACCAAAATAAAGTGGAAAGATATGCCCTAAACAGGCGGCTATCGCGATAAAACCTAAATAAAGCGGCTCGATCCCCATGAAATAGGCGGAATACACGGGAATAGTCCCTTTGAGAATATCCATGACCAATACGAGCAAAGCTGGAAAGCGCCCGCCAATTCGATAAACGTTGGTTGCGCCGGGGTTTCCAGAACCTGTTGTTCTAGGGTCTGGTAAACGAAATAGCTGACAGATCACCACGGCGCTGGCAAGAGAGCCAAACAGGTAAGCAACGCTAATCATTAAAATTATTGCGGCAATCATGTTATCAGGTGTGGGTTCGCGGTAAACTTGCCACACAGTACTAAAAACTCGCAATCAGTACCAGAGTCCTGTGATGTTTGGTAAAAAATAGTGCGATTGTGAGTGAGCAAAGAAGATGTAGGTGTTTATGCAACAAATTATTATCGAAGGCCTGGCGGTTGAAACATTAATTGGCGTTTACGATTGGGAACGTACTCGCACTACCACGCTGTTATTGGACGTGGTGCTACACGCAGACTTAAAACAAGCCATGTTGTCAGATAACGTCGACGATACCGTTGACTATGCAAAAGTTGCAGAACACATTCAGCAGGTTGGCAAAACAAGCCAGTTTGAATTACTCGAAGCACTGGGCAATGCCATTATTAACAGTGTGCTTGCACATTTCCCGATTAGTAAAATT
The DNA here is from genome assembly GCF_056161325.1 of Alteromonas sp. ABE4_545. Taxonomy (NCBI): domain Bacteria; kingdom Pseudomonadati; phylum Pseudomonadota; class Gammaproteobacteria; order Alteromonadales; family Alteromonadaceae; genus Alteromonas; species Alteromonas sp. ABE4_545. Next base: position 32,967 of record NZ_JBSWYY010000005.1, on the reverse strand, counting down.
CAGTTAACTATTGTCAAACCCGGTATTTTACCGGATGCTAAACGTGTTGCTGTAAAATTCACACATCAGCGCTAATGGGCCTTTAGGCTATATCAATCACTCATGTTGTTTTTCTGCTCATCGGCTTGTATGCCGAAGGGAGCGATTTGTCATATCGGTCCATTGAGAGTAGGGAAGCTGGAGTAAAAGGGAGCACCTCCACCTATGACGCTTTTTGAAATTATCGTTCTTGCTATTATTCAAGGATTGACCGAGTTTTTGCCTATCAGTAGCTCAGCCCATTTGATCTTACCTGCGGAGTTATTGGGATGGGTTAACCAAGGGTTGGCCTTCGATGTTGCTGTGCATGTGGGGAGCTTGCTGGCAGTGATGATATATTTCCGCAACGATATTGGCCGAATGGCCGTTGCGTGGCTGACCCAAGGATTTAGCAAGCAGCAGTCGACTGACAGTCGCTTAGCATGGTGGGTTATTTTGGCGACAATCCCAGCGATTATCGTAGGGTTTTTATTAAAAGATTTTATTGAACATTACGCTCGTAGCGCAGCGGTGATCGCTTTTACCACTATTGGGTTTGGGTTACTACTTTGGTACGCCGATGTGAAAGCCAAGCAAATACAAAAACTGGACGTGCTATCCGGTAAACAGGCGATGATAATCGGTCTAGCCCAAGTCTTGGCGTTAATTCCCGGTACTTCTCGTTCTGGTATTACCATGACCGCAGGGCTTATGCTCGGGCTGGATAGAGAGAGTGCGGCAAGGTTTTCTTTTTTGCTGTCTATCCCAGTTATTTTGGGGGCAGGTACGTTAGCTATACTCGATTTACTCGCGATGCAGGAAGCCGTAGATTGGAATGCACTTTTGTATGGCGCTGCTTTTTCGTTTGTTAGTGCGTATTTATGTATATTCTTGTTTTTGAATTGGATTTCTCGCATTGGTATGCTGCCATTTGTGATTTATCGTTTGCTTCTCGGTGTTGTGCTACTCTGGTTTGTATTTGGTTAATCACCGTATTCAACGCTCTACAAAAGGTTAAGTAAAATTATGTCTGAGACCATTTTTACTAAAATTATCGCAAAAGAAATTCCGGCAGATATTCTCTATGAGGATGAGCTGGCATTGGCATTTCGCGATATTAATCCACAAGCCCCTGTGCACTTTCTGGTTATTCCGAAAAAGCCGATCGCGACTATTAACGACATTGCTGAAGCAGATCGCGAAGTAGTAGGGCATCTGTACTATGTGGCAGCTAAAATTGCAGCAGAACACGGCTTTGCAGAAGAAGGTTACCGTGCAGTGATGAATTGCAACGAATTTGGTGGGCAAACGGTTTATCACATTCACTTACATGTGTTAGCAGGTAAACCTATGGGGTGGCCGCCTTACACCGATAAACTGAAATCACTCGACTAACCCTTCCTGCTTCTAGGGATAACAAAGAACGGCCTGTATTGGCCGTTTTTTATTATCTGTCTCGCCATTGCTTGTCTTTACACTCCCTTCTTTACATTCCGTCGTTTTATCGTCTTTACGCATACTGACTTTACAATTTGTTAGTGCCGTAAGCTGACTATCGATCACCACAAAAGGGTTGTCTGTCAAAGATATATCAATTTTTGTGCATATTGTGTAATTAACCAGCGCTTTTCGTTCTGGCTTGTAAAATTGGGTAATGAATAAAATGTAAATGTCAATAGCATTTCATCTCTGATATCAGCCATTTGGTGCTCATGCACTGTTTGATTAATCAACTAATTGAAATTCTTGGTGAATAAACAGGTGTATTGCACCATGCTGGAAACTTTACGTTAGTGTTTACTATCGATTTTCAATATATATGCTGGGAGCTATGTTTTCTTTTGATTGATTGTTGTTCAAGTTGGTGCAAATTTTTTCAGTTTCATTTTGCAAAGTGTAAAGTTTGCGTAAAGGTTGCAGTTGTTGGGCGAAACATCACCATTTATTTTTGCTTTTTTAGACTAAAGTATGTTTTATTCCCCCGCCGCGATATTTCAATCGCTCAAAAATAATCATCAAAAAAATTGACTGACACAGATCGCCGGCTAACGGTGACACTGATCAGTTCAGGGGACTCATAAATGAACGTAAATCCTAAAATTGCCAATTCAATTCGAATTGCGCTTGCAATGGGAGCCGCTTCAACTCTTCTAACGACAACTCATGCATTTGCTCAAGATTCAAATGCAGCTCAAGAGCCAATGGTAGAAAAAGTTCAAGTAACTGGTTCACGTATCAAACGTACAGACATGGAAACAGCAAGCCCTGTTACCGTGATCAGTGCTGAAGATATTTCTCTAGGTAGCTACACATCTGTTGAGCAAGTATTGCAACAAAGCCCTGCTTCTAGCGGTATGGCGACTGGTGCAGCTTCAAACAACGGTGGTGTTGGTGCAGCGCGTATCAACCTTCGTGGACTTGGTTCAAACCGTACATTGGTATTGGTTAATGGCCGTCGTATGGTTAACTCTGGTACAGGTGCAGACTCATCTGTAGACCTAAACACCATTCCTCTTGCTGCAATTAAGCGTATTGAAGTACTGAAAGATGGCGCTTCTGCGGTTTACGGCTCAGACGCCGTTGCTGGTGTAGTTAACATTATCACCAAAACAGACTTCGAAGGTTTCCAAGTTGATGTGGGTTATGCTGGCAGTGATAAAGGCGATGCCAACACAGGTAACATCAGCATTGTAACGGGTGGCAGCAGCGACCGTGGTAACATCGTACTTGGCTTGAGCTATGTTGACCGTGGTTCTGCTATGCAAGGCGATCGTGACTTCTCTGCATGTCCAGACAACGATTTCGATGCCGACGGCAACTGTCTTGCAGGTAGTTCTTATATCCCAGGTGGTAACTACAACTCTGGTGACGGTTGGGGGACCTTGGACAGCGATAAAAACTTTACTGAAGGTTATGACCCTTATAACTATTCAGAACGTTCATACCTTTACACGCCACAAGAGCGTCTTGGTTTGTTCGCTAATGGTACTTATCAGTTAACTGATGACACCACAGCATACATGGAATACGTTTACACTAAGCGTACTTCAACACAGCAAATGGCACCATCTCCAATCAGCGCAACATTGACCGCTGATGCTACTGGCAACCCTTTTGGCGTAGCTACATCAATGCGTCGTCGTATGACAGAAGTGGGTGACCGTGTATTCGACCAAACAACTGATACCATTCGTACTGTTGTAGGCGTACAAGGTTTTGTTGATGTGGGCACAGATCTAGATTGGGACTTGTCTTACACTTACGGTCGTAACGATGCGACTGACCGTTCTTCAAACTACATTAACCTGACTAAGCTATATCAAACTATGGATATGGAAGTGTGTGACAACGTTTCTATTCCTTGTCAGGATTGGTTTGTTAACGAAGGTGAAATTTCTCAAGATACCCTTGATTACATCACTTACACAGACCAAGCATCAGGTGGTAACCAGTTTACTTCTGTAAACTTTAACCTGTCTGGTGAATTATTCGACCTACCTGCTGGTTCAGTAGGCTTTGCGAGTGGTGCAGAATACCGTCGTGAAAAAGGTTGGTATCAGCCTGACGCAGTAACTGTTGCAGGCGATGGCAGTGCATCAGCACAAGATCCTACATCTGGTGATTACGACACGACTCAGGTTTACGCAGAATTGGCGATCCCACTTCTAGCTGACCTGCCAGGCGTTCAAGAGTTATCTCTTGATGCTGCGGTACGTTGGTTCGACTACAGCACGTTCGACTCTGACGTAACGTGGAAACTAGGCCTTAGCTGGCGTGTAAACGACGACCTTATGCTTCGTGGTGTGGCGTCAACCGCATTCCGTGCACCTACGGTTGACGAACTTTACGGCGGTAACGTAGGTTCATTCGATTACCTAGTTGATCCTTGTTCTGGTTACGGTTCACTTGACGCAAGCTCAAACGTTTATCAAGCGTGTGACGCGCAAATCGGTAACACAGCGTACGAGTACACAGATTCTCAAATCGAAAACACGTACACGACTATCGATGAGCTAGGTCCAGAAGAAGCGGATACATTCACTTTGGGTGTTGTATACAATCCTTCATTCCTAGACGGTTTCTCAATGACAGTTGACTACTTCTCAATTGAATTGAGCAACGCGATTTCTCGTATCGATACTCAGTCTTACCTAGACAACTGTTACGCAGGTGACGAAGCGTCTTGTAACGTGCTTAGTATCGTTCGTGACGATATCACAGGTAACATCGACTACATGGAGTCTCCACTAACTAACGTGGGTACACTGAAAACTCGTGGTGTTGATACTAACTTCACTTATGCGTTTGAAGGTTTAGGCCTAGACTGGCGTTTGAACTGGGACACGACGCGTCTTCTTGAATACACAGAAGATAACGTTGAGTACACAGGTAAAATCGACGGTAACAATGGTGGTTTCGCTGAGTGGAAATCTAACATTGGCTTGAAAGTGGGTACTGACGAGTGGACTGTTAGCTGGAAAACTCGCTACATCGGCGGTATGACTGACGACTACTACCTAGAGTCTTACGGTCTAACTAAGGACGTAGGCGGTGTGGTTTACCACGATATCTCTGGTGAATACTTCATCAATGATCGTTGGTCAGTATCTGCAGGTGTAGATAACTTGTTTGATAAAACACCTCCTTACTTGTACTCGTACAACGACATGAACACCGTGCCTGAAGTTTACGACGTAATGGGTCGCTACCTACACGCTCGTATCACAGCACGCTTCTAAACCGAAAAGTTTAGTGCAATAAGGGTGAAGCAAGTGCGTAAACATGCTTGCTTTACCCCATTGAACAGCGCATTCGATCGTCTCCCTGGTATCGCTCTGCGCTTTTTTCTTTTTTAACCTGTTAGTTTTTCTGCGCTTTTACCACCGCTTGGTGGTACTCATCATCACTCACTTAGGTGTGGCTATATTTTAACCACTGAGAGGGGAGGCTATGTTGCTTAATAAAAGGTGATGTTTGCCTAAAGCTACGGGCTTGCGATTACCTGTGGCTTACTCTGTAGATGAGCACTAACGTCGCGTTTTGGAGATACACCAAACAGACGAGAGTATTCTCGGGAAAATTGCGACGGACTTTCATACCCTACTTCATAGGCGGCGGCAGAAGCGTCAAAATCTTCGCCAATCATCAGACGACGAGCTTCGGTTAAGCGCAGTCGTTTTTGGTATTGTAATGGGCTCATTGATGTCAGCTGTCTGAAGTGATGGTGGAAGGTTGATTTACTCATATTGGCAATTTCTGCTAAGTGATCAATGCTGACATTTTCATCAAAATGGTGTTTCAGCCATTTCAGCGCATCGGCAATACGTACACTTTGACTACCGTGAGTCACTAGTTCTCTAAGACGAGCACCTTGATCGCTGGTCAATACTCGCCAAAAGATTTCTCGCTTGATAGAAGGGGCGAGGACATCTCTAGATGCTGTGTCATCAGCTAGGCTCACTAAGCGCAGCACGGCGTGTAGCAATTCGGTAGTGACGTTGCCCAACATCATGCCATGCTCTGGTGCTGCTACTGTAGGTGTATCGTCTGGCATCTGAGTGATCAATTCACTTAATACCGCCATATCGAGTTTTAAAACAATACCCAAGTAAGGTGTTGTTGATGTAGCCGAGAGGACCTGCATTTTGGCCGGTAAATCTACCGATGTGATAAGAAAGCGGCTTTTATCATAGTGAAAGGTACTCTCGCTTAATGTCATGCTTTTAGCACCTTGAACCACCAACGCAATACTGGGTTCTACTACGCAACCTGTACAAGGTGTGGTGGAGTCTCTACGGTAATAATCTAGTTCATTGATCCCTGATTGTGCCCATTCAACACCCTGTGTTTTCGCGTTAACTAACTCACTTAACACAGCGCATAAACTGTCAATGGAATAGAGGTTGTGCATGACCAATGATACCTGTAGCAAAAATGATTACAGGTGAAGTATGAACCGGATTGCCTAATCATGTGAATAGGTGATGCGACAACCCGTCATGAATTATTGCTGTGCAACTAAAATACGTTTGATAGTTGCAATATTTTGCAAAATCTCTTTGTTGTGTGGATCTAATTTACTCAAAGATACCAAGCTGTCTAAAGCTGCGTCGTAGTTTTGTTGATCTAAATAGGTTTGTGATAATCCCAAAAACGCATTTCTTTTTACTGACTCTAAAGCAGTTGCACGACCGTAATACTGTTCAGCGGCAGTGTAGTTTTGTGCTAAACGATAAATATTCCCCAGCGTCATTAACGCTTGACCGTTAGTGGGGTCAGCTTTTAACGCCATGGTAAGCGCTTGCTTTTCTTGTTCGCTCTGGCCATTAACCTTAGCCAATTGTGCTTTATACAGGTGATAGCGGCTTTTCTTGATACCTGTTAGTGTGTCGAGTTGTGGCTTATATTTCTTCAATAGACTGGCAAGCAGTGTCCATTGAGATTCTTGCGACAGTAAGGGAAGTAGTGCTGTAATTTGTTCCTGACTAAATGCCACGTCGCTTTCTAATAGTGTTTTTACGCGAGCGTAGTTGTGTTTTTGCATATGCAATTGGGCGGCAATAATGTAATTACTCGCTTTGGTATCACCTAATCTTATCGCGGTTTCTAAGCTTGATAAGGCCATGTCGGTGTCGTTAATGCTCATAGCGAGGTTTGCGCGTTGAAGCCACAAGCTGCCATTGTCAGGCTCTGCTTGCAATAAGCTCTCTATCAAGTTGATGGCGCTATTGGTTTGTTTCGTTTTAATTAATGCCGAGAGTAAGCCGAATCGCAGAGAGGTATTTTTGGGGTTTAGCATCAGTGCTTGTTGAAAGGCGCCAATTGCACTCCATGCGTCATCTGTTTGCAAATTGATATAGGCGAGCTGGGTATACGCATCAGCATCGTGTAAGCCATATTCAATGGCTTTTGACAATGACGCTTGCGCTTCGGGGTAACGTTTTTGTAGCAGCAAAATAATCGCTTTACCTTGATGCGCTTTTACTAGCTGTGGCATCGCTTCTAACGCTAAATCATAGGAGTGTAGCGCTTTATCAAAGTCATGATTTTGAGATTCTAGTTGGGCTTTAATTTGCAACAGCGCAGGGCTTAATGTGGCTTGCTTATTCAGCAGTTGTAATGCTGATGCGTAATTTCCTTGATCCAGCAAAGGTCGCAGTTCCTGAGCGACAGCAAACTCTTCAGGCAAGGGTTTGGCATCTCTTTGTTCCATGGCATTAACCACTGGAGGTAAAGTAACTTTTAACTCTGGTAGCTCAAGTGCTATCTGCTGTTGCACAGGCGTTGCCGCCAATGCTGAGATATGAACGAAAGCCGATGCCAATAGGCTGGTTATGCATGTTTTGTGGAGGGAAAACTTTATCATTGTGAAAATTCCAACGGCCAAATAAATGCGGCGCGAACCGCAACCCCGTCTTTTGTTGGCGCGGAGAATCGCGCTCGATTAATCATTTTTTTTATGGGTTCGACAATTTCTTGTGGCGGCGATCCAATAATTTGTCTGAGGAATACACGCCCTGTTTCGTCGATCATCACATCTACTTCTAATGCCACCTGTTTTACACCTTGGCTAATCAAGGCTTTGGGGTAGTCAATTTTTAGATCAACCAGCAAGCGTGGCGGCGCATCTAGCTGGTCTAATCCCACTGTGTTCCAGTCGGGCTGAAGCATTGAATCCCATTCAGGTGTAAGCGCTTTGGGTTCTGGTGGTTTTATTTCTTCTACTTCTATTGCCCCTTCTATGGTCAGGGGCACCGTAGACAAACTCGGACCATCTCCGGTTACTGAAATATCCAACGATGGCGCTTCTACCGCCTGCTGAACTTGCGCTGGCGGTGGAGGGGGCGGAGGTGGAGGCGCAGCAAAGCTTATCGACCGAACCATGGTTTTTTCCGGCTTCGCCAATTCACTGTCAGACACCCAAATCATAAATAACAGCAGCGCACAGGCCAGCACAATTGCAATTGCAATGGTGTAAAGGCGATGGAGCCACAATCGTTTGGGCTGACGTAAACGATGAGCTAAAGCGAGTGACATTGTTAAGCCCCTGTGGTGGCAATACTCACCTGTTCAGCGCCAGCTATTTTGGCCTGATCGAGTACCTTTACCAACATGTCGGTAGAAACGCGCTTATCGGCCTGTATGACTACTGGCTTCATCTGCTGTTTTAAAAGTTGTGACACGGTAGAGCGCACACCCACAATACCAATATTGGTGCTGTCGTACATAACTTCGCCGCTTTGGGTAATGGCGATAATGATGACATTGCGTTCAAGTTGTTGTGTTGACACCGCTTGTGGCTTTTTAACGTCGACACCGCTTTCACGTACAAACACCGTGGTAACAATAAAGAAGATCAACAAAATAAACACCACATCGAGCAGGGGCGATAAATCAATGCCTTCGTTGTGCTGCTGCTCGAATCGCTGCTCTAAATTATGTCGCATCAGGCCGCCTCAGCAGGAGAGGTGAGTGAACTTTTCATCTGTGCTTTTTGTACAGAGCGACGTTGCTGATAAAGTAGTAGCCAGCCGGGAATGACCATCAGTAAGCCCATTTCCGTGGTATACATAGCGTCGGCTATACCCGCACTCATTAATTCAGCTTGATTACCAATACCTTGGGCCATTGCCGCAAAGGTTTGAAGCAAGCCGATAATGGTACCCAATAGGCCGAGCAGTGGCAGGCTACTTAACAAGGTTTGCGTATTGTTGAGTTGTAGCACGCGTTCTTGCTTGTCAGCTGATTCGAGAGAAGCAAAAAAACCTTTGACCAAATTGGCATAACACACAACAGACATGAGCAAGATAACCCAAATCACCGGGTTGTTGAGTAAAGTGAGAGTATCAGGCATTAGGCGGCTCGCTCCTTGGTAGATTCAAGGCTAGTTTCGGGAGAACTTCCTAGCTGGCTTAACTGAATGGCTTGTGCTTCAAGTGCCAAACAGCGCGTTTTTACACGGCGGTTTAATGCCGCATGAATGATCAGCGCGGGAATAGCTACGATTAATCCTAATTCGGTTGTCACGAGTGCTTCTGAAATACCACCAGATACCGCAGCAGGGTCGCCGGCACCAAATAGAGTCATCATTCTGAATGTTTCGATCATCCCTGAAACTGTACCGAGCAACCCCAGTAATGGAGACACGGAAGCGACAAGAGCGATAGCACCAATGCCGCGTTCTAGTCGATGGCGGTAACCCATGAGGTAGGCAAATAGCTGATCATCGCGTTGCTGAGACACACCGTGTTCGAGTGTAATATTGATAAGCGCGTGTTGGGCGTCTTTCACTTGTGATTGCAACGCCGTGAGCTCTTGTTTGACCGCGCCTTTTTTCTCGATTAGAGATAATCTTTCACTAAACAATGGCAATAACTTCGGTAGGCGAAGCAGCATCACACTTTTGATAAGCCCTATTATTAATGCGAACAGCGCAAACAGGATAATAGGGATCGCCCAAGTTCCGCCCTTTTTAAGATGGTCGGCGACTGATTCTGTGTTTTGCTCGATTTTAAATAGCTTTTCTAACGTCGGGTCAAAAAATAATGTTGCTGGTTGGCCGCTAAATACCTGCTGCAGTTGCTGGTGTTGAGCGTCGGTTGCTTTAAGCATCACAGACGGTAAATCGGTTGTCGTATCGACTAAACCTGACGCGTTTTTGTCGGCAGATAAAAACCAAGTCACAGGCCCTAATTGCAATGTTTCAGCGTTAACCACTTCGCCATTAGTTAGAACAATCGAGCCTTGCTCCACTGAGGGGTAAAGAGCGCTTCGTTGTGCGCTAATATAGTCATTGAGCTCTTTCATGCTCTGTACTGCAGAAAACTGACTATCAAAGGTCGCTTGCTTGTTTGGGTTTAGCATTTGTTGCAGTTCAAGCAGAACTTGTTGCTGATAATTGGCTTGTGCCTGCCATTCGCTCAAACGTTCTGACAATTGCTTGATGTCTAACAGTTGGTCGTCTTGTTGCCTTGTGGCAGCCGCCGCCTCGGCGCGGAGCTGGGTGACTTGGCTGACATTTTTGTGCACGCGATCCACGAGTTTGCTTTGTTGCTGGGTGATTGTGGCTTGCTCTTGAGCTAACTTTTTCTTGGCTTGTTGAATATCAGCAACTAAAGACTGAGCAACATCATCCAGTGTTGCAGCACTTGAAAAACAAGAGAAAAAGAACAGAGTGAATACAAAATAACGGGCTTTCATTAGTTAAGCTCTTTGGAAGTCGTCGTTGCCTGTGGCAATACGTAAGGTAAATCAGCCCACTTGGCTTTTGCTGGCTGCTCTAAAGACACCACGAGAGTAGTGAGTTCGTCTGCGAGTTCGGGGTTACTTTGTTCTAACGAATGCCACTGCCAGCCGTCTGGCGTAGGTTGTCCTGTTCCCCACAGTGTATGATCTGCGCTGATGTACCACGCTTTCGATGCACCCAAGAATATCTGCTTCACCTGAATTTGTTTGCTTGAACCAGCAACCTCTAAATTCATTACGGTTTGGTGCAACACAATGCGTTGGTTAAATGCATGCAGTTTTTTCAACGCTTCAGCTATGTGGTTGAGCGTTTCAGACTCGGTTTGGCTGTCGAGCGAGAGGTATTCAATATCGGGTTGCCAACTTGTTTGTAGTACCGGTGGCAACTGAGAGTACACCGCCATAATCTGTGACTTGGCTTTGCTCAGCAAATGTTGCAAGTCAGCCTGTTGCGCCTCTAAGCTAGATTGTTGTTCTAATAATTGTTGGCGTTCAGTTTCGGCTTCGGTGTTGGCGCTGCCTTTTTCATTGAGCAGTCGCGTTAATTCAGTACGCTCACTCTCCACCAATTGTAATTGTTGTTCGAGCACGTTTTTTCGCACTTGCCATTGCTGTTGTATTTGATGGCGCTGGGCTTCTATTTGCTCCCATTGAAGCAATAAGTTGTCGACGGTTTCTGTTTTAGTTTCAGCGAGACAAACAGACATAGGAAGGCTCGCACAAAAGAGCAGTATGAGTCTGCTAAGGCGATTTTTTAAAACTCTAGGAATAGCAAAGAAAGAGTAGGACATATCGGAATACGGAATATTTTTGCTAATGTTAATGCAAATGGTTCGCATAAGCAATTATCAACTCGGATAGATTATCCGAGTTGATAATGAGGAGAGCGGTTTAGAAAGTATAAGTAAGGTAAGCGCTGAACGAGCGTCCTGGCTCAGAGAAACGCTGATAACCATTACCTGTTACGCTTGTTGCAAAACCGCCGGTGCCGTTTGAGTTGTTTACACTATAGACAGATTCCCACATGTAATATTCTTTGTCTGTCAGGTTGTAGATAGCTGCAGTCAAAGACAGGTTTTCTGTTAGGTCATAATAACCTGTTAAATCAAACACAGTGAAAGAGTCAGGGTAGTAAATAATGCCACCACGGTTTGCATTTGAATAGCTTAACTGGTCGCTGTTGTCTTCAACTGCTGCACGGTGAATGGCAAACAGCTGAACGCCCCAATCAGCATCATCTGAGCGGTAAGCAAGGCCTAACGTTGTGGTGTCAGGTGAAGCTGTAACCAGTGAATCGCCGATGTCATTGTTACTAGAGGCAGTTTTATATTCTCCGTCAATGGCAGAGTAGCTTAGGTTTGCCATGATATTTTTGGTGAACATGTAGTTCGCATCAATCTCAACACCGGTAACTTCAATTTCACCCGCATTAGTTGCTTGCTGGTACACGTCTTCGGAAACGACAGTTTCTGTACACTGCCCAGTCCATGCAGAACAAGACTCGTAAGTGACGTCTGTGCCATAAGACATGGCATAGCTTGCGTCTTGGATCATATCTTTGTAATCAGTTCTAAATAGGGCAATGTTGACACTACCGTTTTCGAACTGGGCGTTGTACGCGATTTCGTAGTTTGTTGATTGCTCAGCATCCAATTCAGGGTTCGCAATTTTACTTAAATCGTCATAAACCACGCCGGTATTGACGTCGGTCAGTTCGCTACCAGAGTTGGTATCTAAATAGAGGTCTTGTAATGTTGGCGCTTGGTAACCTTGTGCCACTTTCACCATGATGGTGTGGCCTTCGGCAAACTCATAGCTCACACCAATTTCACCCACTACTGAGCTAAAGTCAGATGAACTTACACTCTTTCCTGTTGGGTCTGTGAATGTGTCGTCAATGGTTGGGTCGTATTCTGTCGTGTCGTAACGCACACCAATATTTGCAGAGAATGCCTCGTTAAATTGGATATTGTCTGCTACGTAAAGGCTGGTGGCTGTTTTATCCGATTCAGGGATAAAAGCAGGGTCACGTACTGGATAGTTATCGCGATAGCCCGAATCTTTTGAAGTCGTGTTATAACGACGGTCATACATCACATTCAAGAATGACGAGGTAACGTAGCTACCGCCGTATACTAATTCGTGAATGATGTCGTCTCCAATCACCTTACTAAAATCAACAGTCAATGACGTAGATTCTTGTGTTAGGTTGCGATCTTCAACGCGTAAAAATGGATCTGCACCACCTGAGCTGTATGAGAACTCAGTGACACCTGACGTGTAAAGTTCTTGGTAGTTAAGTGCCACTTCAACGGAGTCATAAAAGCTGTTGTTGGCGTTTTCTTGCTTGAAGAATACGCCATAACGGTCTTTGTCGTTGTCGTCATGTGTATAAAAGTCGAAGTAGGTTGCGCTACCTTCTCGTGAAAGCGGTGTACCTTCGTTGAAGCGATCGCTTTTCTCGTAAACCACACCCATTTGAGTATCGTCAGACAAGTTGTAAGCTATTTTGAACAATACAGCATCAACCGATGAGTCCATTAGGTCGGCTTGTCCACGCTCAGAACCAGTAATGTCAGCGCCATTGCTGTGAGCTTCTGTTTCGTGCCCTTCGCGTTTGGTATATTGTAACAAGGTTTCCCAATCACCGGTGCGGTTGGCAATTGTGCCGTTGAATAACCACTCGTCAGAGCGAGAATCGAATCCAGCTTTTACGCGACCACCAAATGCATCGCCGTCTGCGGGCAAAAAGTCTGCTGCATCATTAGTGACATAGGCTACAGAGCCTGCCAATGCACTTGCGCCACGGGTAACACTGCTTGGGCCTTTTGTAATGGTTACGGTTTTAACGTGTTCTAACTCTACCTGACCACGGCTAGAACCATACATACCATAGGCGGCGTAAGTGTCAGGGTTGAGTGTTTCACCTTGAGAAATGCCGTCTACGGTTACTGCAACAGCGTCACCATTCAGGCCTCGAATGTTAAAGCCATCGTCACTGAAGCGAGTACCATTATTGTTAACTTGAACGCCTGAAATGTAACGGGCAGTATCTTCAATGTTGGTAATGGATAAGTCTTGCAATTTCTCGGCGTCAAGCACAACTTCATTTTTGTTTGACACTTTAATGTCGTCATTCGCGACCTTAGTGGCTTCTAATCGAGTTTGTTGGGCGGTTGCGGTTGCACATAGGGCAGAAGAAAGTGCAATGAAAAGTGCTGATTGTTTAAAAGTCATTTTATTACCTTAGGGTAAGTCGATGTTACTTATTATCATTTGGTAATGATAACGGTTATCATTAGCGATTGCCGCAGTATGGTATTGATAATAGTTTTTATTTGCAATAGTAAGGCACACATTTTCGCGATTTATTTGAACTTGTTTACAGTACTAGTGTCAGCGCGAGAGACTTTTATGCTGACCTTTATGTGTAAGAGGGATGAATGGTGAAGGCAATGGAACGCGTTATAGGGGGAATAAGCGCAACAGATGATCTGCTGCGCAGTACGTTGGTCAATTAAGCCAAAAGGGAGGCGAAATTACTTTAAGCCGAGTACGTGTTTACCTTGCTCAAAATGAATATCAACAGGAATGTTAGCGCTCTCAAGGCGAGCAAGGTCAGTTGCTAGCGTCGCTTTAATCACGCCTTTCTCTGCAACTAACTGGCTTACGCCATCGTAGTCACCGTTACCTTGCAAGGTGAGGATCAAATTTGAAAGAGAGGCGATCGCCGTTGCCATTTTCTCCATGTCTACACTGTAAAAGCCATTTTCGTCACGGGTGAAAGCGCCATTTTCAGCGAAGTAATTAAAGCGAATCATGTTGGCTCTGCCATGAGCACTTGACGCGCCAAAACGCACAGAGCGGAAAATACCAGCCATAAAAGTGACGTAGTAGTCTTTCAGCTCGCCGGTATCAATTTCGCCTTTTTCTAACAAGCTTTGTACCATATACAAGCCGAGAATATCCGCTTTACCTTCTTCAAGGGCTGATGCGTGTTCTTTTAACGAACTGCGAACAGTACCTTTGCCGTCAATGGTATTTTTAATGCCTAAACCGTGAGCAACTTCATGGAACATGGTGTTGGCAAAAAACGCGTCGAATGTAACGTGTTTGCGTTGCTCAGGAGCGATCAGCACGTCTGAGATAGGCATCATGATGTGGTCGAACTTTGCACGCATAGCATTTTTTAATTGCAAACGGCGAGTGCCCTTTTCCAGTTGTACTTGCTCATCATTCGGTAGGTTAATGGCAATGGTTTTGCTGCCCGCGTTTGAATGGCCTGCGTAATACACCACATCGTAAGCGTTGAGGTCTGAGTCTGACCCTGGGGTTTCTTGTTTATAAGCCTCGTCTACCGGTAAGCCCTTTTGCAATTCTGGCAAAAACTGTGCGTATTTTGCGAGTTTTTCGCTCCACGCCATGTCTTTGATTAATACGTAGGCTTCGAACGCGGCACGATAACCAAATAACTGATCTTCATAGGTTTCAATAGGACCTAACACCAATTCGATCGGGTTGTCTTTCATGTCCATCCACGCCATGTCTGACGCAAAGTAATCATTAGACAGCAGGGCTTTCGCTCTGAGTGACAAGTAATTCGCAAACGCTGCGTTATCTGCCAGCGCCGAGGCTTGGTCAAGTAGCGCTGCTGCTTGCTGTAATTCAGAAGCATATACCTCAGAATAGGGTTTTGCTGATAATTTGCCATCAGCGGTGCGCTCGACAACAGAATATAACCCGCGCATATCGGCAAAGTCAGCACTTTCAAATTCTGCTTTAGTCATATCATGAGGATAAAACTCGGCGCCTAAGGGTTTTTCTTCATAACCAGATAAAAACGCTGAATCACTGTTCAAACGATCCCAAGGACCATAGTTAATTGTAGCGAAATGACGTACTTTTTCGTCTGACAATTTGCCTAAAAAGCTTGCTTTGTCCTCTCCAAAAGCTTGTTTCCAGAACAGATCATCCATAATTTTCGCTGCGTCAATCAGTAAACTCAGCATCTGCTTTTGGTTGTCTGACAGCGTAGATAAGTCTGCCCCTAGCGTGACTGGCTGATAAATAGAGAGTCGGTCACGATCTATGGTTAATGTTGGTGCGCTTGGTGTCTCTGAGGCGCGTTCTTTGGCGGCTTCAGGTGCTTGACCGCAGCCTGTCATTAGTACTGCACTGGTGATAACGGCAAGGGAAAACTGTCGCACTGTTTTTGTTTTTTTTATCATCTTAATCATTCCGATCAGGTGGAAAACTGCAGTGAGCCGCCTACACTAAACGAGAGCAGCCCAGTTGCGGGATTACAGAAAATGTGTGCTACAGCATACCGAACAATTCCGATGCAATCCAATGCCCTTGCGCGGTGAGTGACAGATGATATCAATCAACAAAAACCGCGTTATCAGATGCAGTTTTTTGATTTGACTGATATATTTTAACTTAAGAGCTTGGTGTCGGTGTGGGCGGCCCTTTTGTTGGCCCATATATCGAGCTTAGACCTGTTAGTGTAGTAGTACGGGGTGCGCCCCGAATGGGTTATGCGAATTGGAATGCGGCCAATTATGTTCATTGGCAATCACTGCTTTGCAGTCAGAGAATAAGGTAGGAATATGTCTACACAGAACGCGCTACTTACGATATTGGTAGAAAAAATCAATAATGACACACTAGTTTTGCCCACCTTGCCAGCGATTGCACTGAAAGTGCGAAAAGCGGCAGATGATCCCAATGTTAATCTCAATGCCATGGGCGATATTATCGGCCAAGACGCGTCATTGAGCGCCCGAATCATAAAAATTGCCAATAGTGCCTATTTGGGGCGATCGGTTAAAGTTGAGTCTATCGGACAAGCGGTTACTCGCATCGGCTTACGACAAATTAAAAATATCTCAACTGCGTTAGCAATGGAGCAATTGTTTGTTTCTAAAAACGAAGTGGTTAGCCAATACCTAAAACGTGAATGGGATCAAACGATTGAAGTTGTTGCGTGTGCGATGGCAGTGATGCAACTGTACGTCAGCCGTACCAAGAGACGAGAAATGAGTTTGGATACCATGACATTGGCAGCGCTAGTGCACGATATTGGTGTACTGCCTATTCTGACAGAGGCTGAACGTCATGAAGAAGTATTCGCTAGCCCAACGTTTTTGGAAGACGCTATTGATAAACTGTCAACACGTATCGGGGGCAGTATTATGCGTTCTTGGTCGTTTGGCGATACCTTCATTGGCATTACAGAAAACTGGCGTGATTTGAGTATTCAACCCGAACAGGTTGGCTATATTGACTTTGTGCGTATTGGTGCTGCCATGGCGGGTCAAATGAACAACCAGAAAGACGCGGTACTTAATCTCGCGATTCAGCGTGGCGTGGTGGACGACATTAAAACACTGTCGTCAGACGAGTTTGAAGAAATGCGCGGCGCGGCACGTACGATTTTTGCTTAAGTAGGCATTCTAAAGTACGCCAAAAGGCATCCACTTTAAAAGGTGGATGCCTTTTTTAATGGTGACGAAGTTTGATAATAGCAACGACAATTAACCCTAGTACCAGCCCCCAAACAGGTGCGCCTAACCCCAACAAGGTAAATCCAGACGCGCTACACAATAAGGTAAGTAAACCCGCCTGCCGATAATGGGTATCGTCCATTGCTCGCACTATACTACCTTGAAGCGTGCCAATTAACGCAAGTCCTGCAAGCAGATGGGTAATAAGTGTTGGTAGCTGAGTAAAGATAACCACTATATTCGTGGCCAATAGGCCGGCAATTAGATAAAACACCCCAGCCATTATTGCGGCCCAATAGCGCTGCTTTTTATCTGGATCAACATTGTCGCCCATACAAATAGCAGCGGTGATGGCTGCAAGGTTGAAAGTAAATCCGCCAAAAGGTGCGCCGACTAAAGTGGTTGTGTTCACAGTATTTAATAACACGCGTGAATTTGGGTGATACCCATGACTGTGCAAAATGGCGAGTCCCGGCAAGTTTTGAGAGAGCATGGTGATCAGGCTTAATGGCAATGCTAGGCTCAATGTAGCAGACAGCGAAAAGCTGGGCATTACCCATGATAGTGTTGGAGCAGACAGACTAATATCGGCAAAGCCGCTGTCACTTTGTAGCGTGCCCGTGGCAACAGCAACGGCGAGTAATACCAGCATGACATAGCGAGGAAAATAAAAGCTACCGATAAGGTAAATTGCCACAAACCCTGCAACAAAAAGGGGCGCATCTTGACCATGACCAAACACTTTCAAGCAAAATGGCAACAGAATACCCGCTAGCATGCCTGACGAAAGCGCGGGAGGAATGCGCTCAATGGCTTTTATCAGCGGTTTAACTTGGGTGATGGCAATGCTAATTAAAGCCGATGAAATAAAGGCTCCTGTGACTTCGGCTAATGAAAACCCAGGGACTGAAATGATCAGAAACGCAGCGCCTGGAGTCGACCATGCCGAAACAACAGGCATGCGATAATACAAGCTTAAGCCAATACATGTTACCCCCATACCAATCCCGAGTATAAATAGCCAACTGATGATCTGTTCTGCATTGGCACCAGCAGCGCTGGCGGCTTGCATCACTAACACAACAGCACTGCTGTAACCGACAATAACGGCAGTTAACCCTGCGGCAATGTGGCTAATTTTCAGTGACATGGAGAGAGTCCTCGCGTTATCTAGTAAAACTATGGTGGTTTGGGTACACTTTATGTTGTGCGTTATAGCGCACAAACAGACTATAGCATTGTGCGTTATAACGCACAACGGGAATCATATGGCAGAAAAAATCTCATATCACATTGCAATGCACTTAAAAGCCCGCCGAAAGGCAAAAGGCTGGAGCTTAGATAAAGCCGCCCAAGCAACAGGGGTGTCTAAAGCGATGCTGGGGCAAATTGAGCGTGAGGAATCAAGCCCCACCATTGCAACGCTATGGAAGATCGCCACAGGGTTAGAGTGTTCTTTTTCTTCGTTTTTACAGGCAGCCCCCGGTCAAGTCGGCGAACATAAATTCGATAATGACACCTGTATGGCAGTAGAAACCTTATTTCCTTTTTCAGAAACAACCCGGTTTGAAATGTTTGCGATTACGCTGACAGATAATCATCGACAGCTATCCGACCCTCATACCAGTGGCGTAACTGAGCATATTCATGTACTCCAAGGTGAGCTTGCCGTGCTGAGTAATGGCGAATGGCAGTACATTAAAGAAAACCAACAGTTTTTGTTACATGCCGACCAACCTCACGGCTATGAAGCGGTGAGCGACTATTGCAAATTTATCGATGTTATTTATTATCCTTAGTGAAACAAAAACCTGTAGCAAACAACAGGGAAGAAAAAGAATCACACTAAGGAAAACGGATGCACTATTCGGCGAAGGATGACCGTACCTCAACGCGCTTGCCTACCATCGATATTCTCAGAGGGATTGCCATTTTAGGGATTATAGCAATGAATATTGTTGCTTATGCCTTCCCACAAGACCTCTATCTACTGCCTAATGCCCTGAATGATCTAAGTGAACAAAGTATACTGATCTGGTTTACCAAATTTATCCTGATAGACGGCAAATGCTATGCGATTTTGTCTACGTTATTTGGTGTTGGTATTTATTTGTTCACCCAACACAAAGCGAATGACGATACCGTAGGGCGTTTACATTTCCGCCGCATGGCTGCATTGATGTTAATTGGTGTTATTCATGCGTATTTATTGTGGTATGGCGATGTACTTTTTGCGTATGGGTTGTGCGGTTGCATTATTTTTCTGATGCGCGAGTTGAGCGGAAAAATAATGGTAGCGGGCTTTCTGGTCGCGACCTTAATTGCTTTTGCATTTATGTGGTTGTTGTTTAATCTCTTCCTGAATATTGATGAAGAATTTGCCACAACAATGATCGCTGAGTTATTGCACGACAGCGACCAATTACAGGAGCAAATCGCGAATGCCCAAGTGGCCAATTTAGCCCATTGGAAAGACAACGCGATGACCGCTTTTGAAGCTCAAATTTCTAATGCCACCTACTATATATTCGCTGTCGGACGTTATGTATTGCTCGGTTTTTGGATGGGCAAAATTGGCTTGTTTGAAAAGCGATATCCTACCTACGTATTGGCTTTAGCGGGAGCGGTGCTTTTCAGCATAGGCGTGTATTTCGATTGGCAAATGGGCGAGTCTCTTATTGCAGTAAATTGGGAGCCAACAACAGTGCTTGCCAGCATGTGGCGTTATGAAATTATTACCCCATTTTCGGCGTTGGGTTTTCTATTGCTAGTTACTGCATTATTGCAAACAGGCTTTATAGGCCTACATTGGCTCAAACCGGTAGGGAAGTTGGCGCTTACTCACTATATTACTCAGTCGCTTGTGTGTACGTTTATCTTTTATGGTTGGGGTTTAGGGCAGTTTGCTACGTGGGAATACGAGGAGCTTGCGTATCTAGTATTGGCCATTTGGGTTTGGCAAATTGGCATTTCTCAAGTGTACTTCAAATGCTTTTCTGTTGGGCCAATGGAGTGGGTATGGCGGCAGCTGTACTATTGGCGTTGGAATCCTGCGGCGGTTGTGAAAAATTCGGTATCCAATCAATCTTAATTAAAATGGGAAGCGAGCACAAAATGGCTCGCTTCTATCATTTTGGGAGAGTGAAAAGGCTATTCTGCGTCGAGGTTTAACTCTTGAGACAGGTAGTTAATAAATTGGCACAGCTCTGCAGAATTCAATGCAAATTCTGCGTCTAGTCGCGCCGCAATTTGATCCTTTGGAATGTCTTCACACTCTTCTTTGATGCGGTCGGTAAACTTGATGCGTTTAATTGACCCATCTTCAGCAATAACCCCAGTGAGTACTTCTGCATATTCAAATGCCACTTTTTGTACCAGCTTACCAGAATCAAGGTGTAGGTTAATTTCTTCTGAATCCAGAGGTTGATTCTTACAGCGAATAATACTGCCGCTATCGTCTACGGCTTTAAATTCGGCTTCTTCTAATAATGTAATGTGTTCCGGTGCGCGATCTGTCAGCCAGTGAGTCAGTTCGCTCTGTAAGCTATGACGAGCAAGAGGTACCACAGGCAAAGAACCTAACGCTTTGCGAACCAATGCCAAAAAGGCTTCGGCTTTGCCATCTGAGGCGGCGTCTACGACCACGAGGTTATCTGGTAAAGAGATAAAACCATGGGTAAAGCTGTTTTTAGTAAAGGCTTTCGGCAACAGATTTACAATAATTTCTTGCTTGAGGTCTGACTGGGCTTTTTTGCCAACAGGCGAGCCGGTTTCTTCTTCAATCTTCGCGACTTTTTCTGCCAGCTCGGCATTGACTACAGAAGCGGGCAGTAACTTCTCTTGTTTTTTCACTGTTAGCCAGTAGCGCTCAGTCACCTTGTGAAACATCACACCATCTTTTCCGGCAGAAGAGAACGGTGAGGCAAAGCCCATGGTTGCCGTGTCTTGGTTGCCGCACGGACGAAATGCTTGGTCACTCAATGCATGTTCTAGCGCTTTGTCATCAAGTGATAACCGTTGGGTGAGCTTATAAGCTCGAATATTTTTAAAAAACATCGTAATCGACACGTCTTCGTAAAGTAGGAGGGCAAGGTTAGCAGTATGGAGAATGCTCTGCAATCAAGTCCCGCCAAGCAGTTTGATTAAGCACAATTGAGTGATGATAAAACATTCAAAAAGCAGGAATTATTCCTGCGCAAAAGAAATTTTGGTCTACATTTAAATAGGTGCATACGTGGCGATGCTAGGTAGCCTAAACAAGTTCAAATATTCAATCAGTACAATACATTGTTTCCGAAGCAGGGATGGACGGGGCAATACCATCTGGAGTTCAATGGGTATGTCAATTCAACGCAAATTTTTGTTTGCTGTTTCCGCAGTGATAGCGGGCTTTACGATTCTTATTGCGGGCGTCACAATTTGGTCTACATCCAATGATATTAATCAACGTGTCATTGATGAAGAGCAGCAAGTCGCATCACGCTTGCTGAATATTCTCAGAATCACAGACGATATGACAATGGACCGCGTGCGTAGCAGCATGCAACTGTTGCAACAACGTGGGCTAGCGTTAGGTACGCCTCGACAAGGCGGAAACGTGTTGGTAAAGGAAACCCAATCAACCGAGTTGCTGCTGGGCGGGCAAGCGCAAGCGAATAACTTTGCCTTGGTTGACGGGCTCACTGATATCATGGGGGGCACGGCGACACTATTTAGCAAAACGGGCGACGATTACATTCGGGTTTCAACCAATGTGATAAAAAATGGTAAACGGGCCATCGGCACAAAGCTAGCGCCATCAGGCAAAGCCATTGCACAAATCAATAAAAAGCAAGCCTACTACGGTGAGGTTGATATTTTAGGCAGCCCTTATATCACAGGCTATGAGCCAATGTTTGATGCCAATAATAATGTAGTGGGCATTTGGTACGTTGGGTACTCGGCAGACATGGCAGTATTGGAAACCGCCATCGCTGATAGTCGAATTCTAACCGACGGTTTTGTCGCTTTGCGAGATGGCAAAGGCAATATTCGTCTGCACTCATCTAACGTTGATGAAAAACTAGCTGGGGAAGTTATTAACCGCAATGATGGTGATTGGCGCGTTACTGTCGTGCCTTTTGATGAATGGGGTTACGATATTATTTTAGCGTCGTCGACATCAACGAAAAGCGGCATGCTCGCCAGTGCGGTGTTGGCCTTATTGGCCAAAATTATTGTTGCTGCTGGCGTTGTTTTGGCAACTTTGATTTTCTTGATTCGACGTATTGTTGGTCAGCCATTGGCGCACTTTATTCACGTGGTTGATGATTTAACCAAAGGAGAAGGCGACCTAACGTTTAGATTCAATCTGAAAAGCAACGACGAATTCGGTCGAATGGCTCAAAGCTTCAACCGGTTATTAGCGCAATTACAGTCGACAATTAATTCGGTTTCTACCTGCACGAATAAACTTATCGAAAAGTCATCTGAGTTGGAATCGAGCGTTATCGGTGCCAACCAATCGGTTGAGTCGCTTGGCCAAGAAACCAATCTTATCTCTTCGGCGATCAGTGAACTCAGCAGTAACTCGCTCACTGTGGCAGAAAACACCTCCAAAGCGAGTGAAGCCGCAGAGCAAGCCGACAGAGACACGCGTGAGTCGTCTTCGGTACTCACCGCAACCATTGCCAATATTAAGCAACAAGCAGACGAAGTTGACAGTTCGGTACAAGTTATTAATGAGCTAGCGCGTTCAAGTGAAGCCATTAGTGGCGTGATGGAAGTAATTCGTAATATTGCAGAGCAGACTAACTTGCTAGCGTTGAATGCAGCGATTGAAGCAGCGCGTGCTGGCGAGCAAGGGCGCGGGTTTGCGGTAGTGGCAGATGAAGTTCGCTCGCTAGCGAGCCGCACGCAAACATCAACCGAAGAAATTCGCAATATGATCGAACGTTTGCAACAGGGAAGCCGAGAAGCGTCGACCCGTATGCAGAGTAATAAAGAAAACGCGTTTGCAACGGTAGAAGTGACACAGAAAGCCGGAACTTCTCTCGATCAAGCCCTCACCGCCGTAGCGCGGATCAGCGAGTTAAACCAGCGCAATGCTGTGATGGCAGAGAAGCAACGAACGGTTTCTGAAGAAGTAGCGAAGCGGTTAGAGCTTATTCATCACAAAGGCGCTGAAAACGTGAAGAACTCGGAAAAGCTAACCGAGTCTACGCGCAAGATAAGCCAAGATATTCAATTAATGCAAAACGAACTGGCTCGCTACAAATTCTAGTCGAGCTTATTTTTTAGGAAAGCGGATCAGGTATTGTAAGCCTTTACCTGGTTCGCTGAACGCTTCAATACTGCCTTCCAGCGCTTGCGTTACCAAGTTATACATAATGTGTGTGCCAAGACCGCTGCCTCCTTGACTGCGTTTTGTCGTGAAGAAAGCGTCGAACAACTGAGCCAAGCTGTCTGACTCTAGTCCTTTTCCGTTATCGCGATAGTCAATTACAATTTCTTCGTCTTCTTCAGTCACGGTCAGTGAAATCTTGCCTTTTCGCGTGTCTTCAAAACCGTGAATAATCGAGTTCACGATCATATTTGTCGTAATTTGGGCAATAACACCAGGAGCACAGCGAATTTCGAGGTATTCAGGGCATTGAATGGTCACACTGTGTTGCGTTTGCTTAAAGCTCGGTTGCAGTGACTGCAGTATTTCATGTAAATAGCTATTGAGGTTAAATACGCGTTCGGCTTCGCTGGTTTGGTCTACCGCAACTTGTTTGAAACTGGCAATGAGGTCAGACGCGCGGTTCAAGTTAGTTAGCAGCAACTGAGTTGTTTGCTCAGCTTCGTTAATAAACCCCGCCATAGACTTATTGGTAAGCGTTTTATCACTGAATGCGGCATTAATACTGTTGATTCGTTCTTGTAAAAAACTCGCAGCTGTTACGCCCACACCAAGAGGCGTGTTAACGTCATGAGCGATACCGGCAACCAAGCCACCTAACGAAGCCATGCGCTCAGACTCTACCAATTGGTCTTTGGCTAATTTGAGGGTTTCCATCGACTTCGCCAATTCGTCGTTGCGTTTACGCAGTTCGTTTTCAATATACTGCCGGTTTTCAATTTCCTGACGAAGCTCTCTTTGGTTGGCAATGAGTTCATCTTTTTGTTTTTCCAAATCCAGCATAATTTGGCTCAGTGAAGCCGTTTTCTTGGCGACTTCCTGTTCCAGCAGCAGGTTTTGGTCATCGAGTTTCTTATTCGCTTGCTTGAGCGCAGATTGCGTACCGCGCAAGTTTTCTTGCGACAGCATTAAGTCGTTGATGACCTGATTGTAGGAATGCTGAAGCTGGCGTAGCTCATTGTCATCTTCAATGGTTACGGCAATCTTTGAGTCTTCAGGGTGTTCGGGATCGAAAGCACTCATTTGTTGAGTGATATCGGCGAGCGGTTCTGACAGCATGCGTCGAAAAGCGGTCATAAACAGAAACACAAGAAAGCCGGTTTTTACTATCGCGTTACCAATGAGGAAGAATATACCGACTTCGATGCGGCCGAAAATAATATCGAAGCTCGAATAAAGCGTCACATCGCCTACGTTAGACGTACGTCCTGAAAACTCAAAAATCAGAGGGAAGCTGTAACCGAAAATACCGCCGGTGTGATCTTGCATCACGCCTGTTTTTACCGGTTCCCGGGTTTGTGCAATGGTTTGCCCTAGGTCGGCAATATAGTCGCCATTTTCGTCTCGGATCTGTACGCCTTCAACAATGGGTAATTCCATGAGTCCTTCGGCAATAGATATTGCTTGGGGCGTATTTAATTCCCAAATGGCGCGCGTTAGGCTGGTAGAAAAGGTGTTCTTGAGAGTTTGAAGCTCACCTTCAATATGATTTTTAGTACTTAAATACTCTGTAAAGATTTGGCCTACGGTAACGATCAACGTCAAAATAAAGTACACGGATAACACCCGTGTGAGCAATTTTCTCGACAATCCTGTCTTAACGGTCGTCATTCAAAAACCTTACGTTCACCGAAAAAGTACCTTCTTGAATCAAGAATATGCACAATTACCTGAATAGACAAGCAATTGATGGTCGGATGGCGTTTCTTTTTGCTGTTTATGTGTACAACATTCAGCAAGTGTAAAGCCTGTAATGACACGCCCTCTGTGGGCTGCGTCGAAGGTAACAATAAAAGTGTCGGTATTTTGCGGGCTGCGTAGTGAAATGAAACTAGACTAAAGTGTATTGAGACTGAGTGTCATTTCACCAGAAAAATTAACCATTGGTCATAATTTGTTGCTTTATGACAGTGTAGGTTTGTTGATGAAATGATATAAGTAATATTATTTATTCAGTAAACTAGAGTGATGCAGGGGAAAATACCCCGATGTCACCTTGACACATTAATGTCATCGTTTTAATAAAAATGTCATACAGCACATCAATAATAGCGGCGATTTGTTATGAGCAGGAATAAAAATATGTCACGAAGGGTCTTGCTGGTAGAGGACGAAGCGCCGATCCGCGAAATGCTAAAATTTGTGCTAGAGCAATCTGGTTTTGAAACAATCGAAGCCGAGGATTTTGATGTTGCACAGCAGCTGATTGCGGAACCCTATCCCGATCTTATTTTACTGGATTGGATGTTGCCTGGGGGCAGTGGTGTTCAGTTGGCAAAAAGTTTAAAACAGCACGAGTTCACCCGTGATATTCCGGTGATCATGCTTACCGCGCGCGGTGAAGAAGAAGACAAAATCCGCGGCCTAGATGCGGGCGCCGACGATTACGTGACCAAGCCTTTTTCTCCCAAAGAGTTAATTGCGCGTATTAAAGCTGTTATGCGTCGTGTTACCCCAACCAGTAACGAGCAGCCCATTGAATTTAATGGCTTAGTACTCGAACCCATTTCCCATCGTGTTATGGCAAATGAAGCGCCACTTGATATGGGGCCGACAGAGTTTAAGTTACTGCATTTCTTTATGACTCATCCAGAGCGCGTGTACAGTCGTGAGCAATTGCTAGACAACGTGTGGGGCACTAACGTGTATGTTGAAGACCGCACGGTAGATGTACACATTCGTCGATTGCGAAAAGCCATTTCACGCCATGGGCACGATGCCATGATCCAAACCGTACGTGGTGCAGGTTATCGTTTTTCAACTAAGCTGTAATTTTACCGCGAAAGGCGTATCATCGCGCCTTTCAAACCCGTTTGGTTGAGCATGACAAAAAGGACGCTCAAACACCATGTATTATCCATTTTCTTGGCTGAGTAGCATAACCAGATTAGGGCTTTACCTACTGGTTTTCGCCGCAGTGGGCTGGTATCTGGATGACATGGTACTTGCGGTGGCGATAGGCACAATTGGGTTGCTGATGTTTAATTATTGGCACCTTTACAAGCTTAATCGTTGGTTGTGGCATAGCCGCAAAATGTCTCCTCCGTCTGTAAAAGGCGTGTGGGAGCACATTTACGAAGGGATCTATTACTTACAAAGGCGCAATCGAAATAAGCGCAAAGAACTCGGCGAGTTAGTAAAGCGTTTTCGCGAAGGTTCTGAAGCCTTGCCCGATGCTGCGGTAGTGGTTGACGAGAATGCCTGCATTATCTGGTGTAACCGACTTGCGCGTTTAGAATTAGGCCTGCGTTGGCCAAGCGATGCGGGTCGTCGGTTAGACAACTTAATTCGCCACCCACGCTTTATCGAATATTTTCACGAAGGCAATTATCACCATCCCATTGAAGTGGCATCGCCGGTAAACCCGCAAAAGACCTTTGAATACCGAATTATGCCCTATGGCGAAGACCATTTATTGCTTATAGCCCGAGACGTAACACGGGTTTCTCAATTAGAAGAAATGCGCAAAGACTTCGTCGCCAACGTTTCTCATGAATTGCGCACCCCGTTAACAGTGATCAACGGTTACCTAGAAATTATGCCGGTTGACGAAGACACCGACCCATTTCAGGCCAAAGCGCTCAATGAAATGAGCGCCCAGACACAACGCATGCAGAGTTTGATCGAAGATTTGTTAGTGCTCTCAAGAATTGAAGCCAGCTCAGAACGCATTTATGAAAAGATTGTAGATGTGCCCGCAATGCTCAAACAAATTCATATTGAAGCCTTGGCATTGAACAAAGAAAAAGGCCATGAGATAACTTTTGAGCTTGAAGATGATCTCAGTGTGTTTGGTGTAGAAACTGAGCTGAGAAGCGCGAGTTCCAACCTGATTTTTAACGCGATACATTACACTCCACCGGGCGGAAAAATTACCGTGCGCTGGCATCGGAGCGATTATGGCGCACGCTTCTCGGTACAAGACAATGGTGACGGAATTGAGCAAAAACACCTAACGCGCTTAACCGAGCGTTTTTATCGTGTTGATAAAGCAAGGTCGAGAAAAACCGGCGGCTCAGGGTTGGGCTTGTCTATTGTGAAGCATGTGCTTAACCATCATAATTCACAATTGGATATCACCAGTACCGTGGGTGAGGGCAGTGTGTTTTCTTTTGAATTTGGCCACGAAATGATCGCAGAAATAGAATGAGTTGTTCTTGGTTTAAGCGCATGAATATCACGCGAAGTATGCTTGTCGTTGTTGTTGTGAGCCTCTCACTTTTTCGAGTTGCCGTGGCAAGTGAAGATTACGAGCGACAGCCAGGAGTGGCGGGAAAGATCACGTCGGTGGGGTCTGATACCTTGGCGAACCTGATGACATTGTGGTCTCAAGAGTTCAAGCAGTTGTATCCGCAAGTCAAATTTCAAATTCAAGCGTCTGGCTCATCAACAGCGCCACCGGCTCTCACCGAAGGCACTGCCACCATTGGCCCTATGAGCCGAGAATTAAAGCCCAGTGAAATCAGTGCTTTTGAGCGCGAGCACGGCTACCCTCCGACGGTGCTGAAAGTGGCTCTGGATGCTATTGCTATTTTTGTGGAACGACGCAACCAGCTTACCGGCCTGACTTTTGATGAAGTAGACGCGATCTTTTCTTCAACACGCTATTGCGGAGCGCCTGAACCTATCGAGTATTGGCAGCAGTTAGGCGTGTCGTTTACCTCTCATCAAGATCCAATTCGCACCTTTGGTCGAAATTCAGTTTCAGGTACCTATGGCCTGTTTAAAGTGATGGCTATGTGTGATGGCGATTTTAAAAACACTGTGAATGAGCAACCTGGCTCTGCTTCAGTGGTATTGTCGGTCGCGTCCAGTAAAGGGGCGATGGGGTATGCCGCCTATGGTTACAAAACAGCAGGCGTTCGCGCTTTGCCCATTGGCCCGTCACAAGACAAGTTGGTGCCACTTACGCTCGACACCGTGCGCAGTGAAACCTATCCCTATGCTCGATTTCTCTATTTGGTGGTAAACAAAAAGCCGGGTGAGCCTCTCCCTACATTGGAGCGGGAATTTTTGCGTTTTGTACTGTCAACCCAAGGCCAGCAATTGGTGTTAAGAGACGGTTACTTCCCTGTGCGAGATGAAATGGCGGCCCGCCAACGGCGCTTGATTGAGAATCAAAAGTAATGAAATCGTCACAAAAGTGACTTAAATAATTACTATATAAATCAAAGCGATTCTACTGCCTTTCAATTAATGCATAGAAAGTTCAGTTTTCCATATTAAAGTTTTGTGACAGCGTCAGACTGTAACAAATGTGTCATTTACTTCCAGTAGCCTACTCGCGTTCTGAAAAATTGTTCCAGTCTAAAGTCTATTGGAGAAGCACATGAAACTTAAAGGTCTATTTAATGTATCAACCATCGCTCTTGCGCTAGCGTTGGCTGGTTGTGGCGGTGACATCAATATTACACCAACAACAATTGATAACAGCACCACCAACACTGAAAACTCAAACAATACTACCAACAACAATGGTAGCGGTGATTCGTCTGACACAAACATCTGTGCTTCATACGACAAAGACGGCGAGACACTTCAAGGTACTTACGATAGCGCAACAGAAATTTGTACGTACAGCACGTCATTTGCTAGCGCATCAAACGTTATTACTTCAGACCTTACTCTTGACGGTGACGCAGTACACTACTTCAAGAGCTCACTTATCATGGGTGAGAGCTGTGACACAACTCAAGGTTGTACAGTAGAAGCTGACGGCCCTACATTGACTGTTGAAGCTGGTGCAACGGTTGTTTTTGACAACGCTGCTTCTCGCGTTCAAATCAACCGCGGTGCAAACATTGAAGCTGTGGGTACTTTAGCTAACCCTATCATGTTTACTTCAGCTAACGCTATCGAAGCACTTGATTCAGTAGGCGCTGGTCCTTCTCCACAAGACTGGGGTGGTATCATGATCGATGGTTTCGGTATCACTGACCAATGTTCTGACGCAGAACGTGCAGCGGGTACTTGTAACGCTGAGTCTGAAGGTGCGGTAACTTACTACGGTGGTAACGACAACACTGACGACAGCGGTTCATTGAAATTCGTTAAAATTCATTATGCTGGTGGTCTTCCAGCGGGTGCTGAAGTAGGTAACGACCTTAACTCTCTAAGCTTGTTTGCAGTAGGTTCTGGTACTGAAATCGACTACATCGACATCTACGCTGGCTACGACGACGGTATCGAGTTGTTCGGTGGTGCAGTAGACCTTAAGCACATCGTTGTTACTGACACTCAGGATGACTCAATCGACATCGACGCAGGTTGGCAAGGTAACGCTCAGTTCCTTTACATCAAGCACGGTACGGTTGTAAACGCGGCTGGCGAAACTATCGCAATGGGTAACGGCGGTTTTGAGTCTGACGGTGAAAAAGGTGACACAACGGCAGAAGCACCAGCATCTGCACCACACATCGCTAACGTGACTGTGGTAACAACAGACGCAAACTCTGTACGTGATGACGACCCTTCAATTGCTATCAAACTTGACGATTCAATCGCTGCAACTTGGTATAACACCATCCTTAAGAAAGGTACTGCTACACAAACTTGGTGTATCAACTACTCAAGCGATGCGGCTGACAACGTAGTAACTAACACGGTTTCTATCAAGTCTTCTATCGCAGCGTGTGAAATGCTAGCGGCTTCAGGTTCAGATACAGTAACAACCGACAGCGGTTCAGTGACTGTGGAAGGCTGGTTCACTCAAGACGGCGTAAGCCAGGTAGTGAACGGTTCTGACACTGTTCTAGCAAGCAATGGTTTCTCTACTTCTTCTGAAGTTGCAATCACTGCTACAGACATGACAACAATTGATGCTGACTTCTTTGAAGCAACTGACTTCATCGGTGCAGTATCACCTACAGACACTTCTTCAGATTGGTACAACTGGGTAAACAACGCGTTCGATAACGCGGACGACGAGTAACCAATTTGAACCGAATGAAATAGGCGCCCTAGTAGCGCCTATTTGTTCTTAGTCTGTGAGAAAAAAAATGATGACTCCTTTTAAAGCGAATAAAATTTCACTGGCCGTTGGCGCCTGTTTGCTGACTGGCTCTATGCTGGCGCAAGCGCAGGAAGACAATGCCATTGAAGAAGTTGTTGCTACGGGTACGCGACTACAAGGCACTGCTGCGGCGGTCATTGAAGAGCGTAAAAACCAAGCATTCGTTGCCGATATTCTTGGAGCTGAGCAGATTTCTCGTACAGGTGACAGTGACGCGGCGTCAGCGCTACGTCGTGTGACTGGTTTGACGTTAGTTGACGGAAAGTTCATTTACGTACGTGGTTTGGGTGAGCGATATTCAAGTGCTCGTCTGAATGGCGCTAGTATTCCTAGCCCTGATTTAACACGTAACGTTATTCCGTTGGATATTTTCCCGTCTAACGTTATCGAGAGTCTATCGGTACAAAAAGCCTTTTCACCTAATATGCCAGCGGCATTCGGTGGTGGTAACGTTGATATTCGTACTAAGTCGCTGCCTAGCCAGTTCGTTGCAGGTTTCCAACTTGGCGGTGAATACAACACAAATAACTCAGACGGTTATACTTACAATCGCAATGACAGTGGCCAGCCTGCTGCATTGAGTAGCGCAATTTTGCATTATCGCGGTGACTTTTCTCTGCGAAACATCATTGAGCGCGATGCTTTGGTCGCCACAGATACAGCCACTGTTGCTCAGCAAGCGAAGGCTATCAATAACGAGTTATTGCAGAGTTTACCGCGTAACATCAGTGTGAAAGACGAATCGTTAGATCCGAATTTGTCCGCGCAAGCGTTTATTGGTAACAGCTTTGACGAAGAGTACTTCGGCGGTACGTTCGGTTTTATTGCGTCAGTAGCCTACGACAATCGTTGGACCTACACTGATCGCCGCAATGCGGTGGTAAGTGCAGACTTGATCGATGGTTGTTCTGAACAGCTAGATACAGCAGAAGACGTTGTTATTAGCTGTTTCGACAGCATGGTTGATTCACAAGTAACCAACCAAAACGAACGTTTGAACGGTTTGTTTACTGCGGGTTATCGTCTTGGTACACACAATATCAGCTATACCAAGATTTATATTCAAGACAATGAAGATGAATCACAAATTTCACTGTCTCAAAACCCAACGCAAAACATAACTATCGCCCAAGACGGTACAGCGGATTACGAGCAGCAATTCACCTATGAAGAGCGCACGTTAGAAGTAGACCAGTTCCGTGGTCAGCACACGTTCCTAGATTACTGGGGTGTGGGCGTTGATTGGCATTATACCCAGTCACAAGCCGAGACGGATATTCCACTTGATGCGACATTTAGTTTCAACAATGACTACGATGAAGATGGCAATTTCCTAAATGCCAGCATCAACGGTGGTAACGGCCAAGCTGAATATGCTTTTGTTACCATGGACGACCATATGAAAAACTATGGTGGTAACGTTAACTTGCCTTTCACTGTTGGTAAATTCGACATTGAATTAAAAGGTGGTTGGGACTTTATTGACCGTGCGCGTTACTACACCACGTCGAGTTTCTTCGTTAACAACAGTGGTGCAGCGGTAGAAATTACCACCGACGAAAGTGATTTGTTGAATTTGCCTTCGTATTTAACCGACGGTTTTATCGAAGACTCAAACTTACTCGTGGCGTTTAACGAGCCAGAAGCCCCAGAAGCAGATGACTATCTAGCCGCACAGAAAATTGAGGCTGGTTACGGTTCATTCGACATCTTCTACGACAATACATGGCGTATTAGTGGTGGTTTGCGTTATGAGTCGTTTAAGCAAGTGGCACTTGAAACCTCTAGCTTGATCTTCGATGGCGACGATTTAGAAGTGTTCTTCAATGAAGACGACATTTTAAACCGTACAATCAACCAAGATGACGTTTATCCGTCATTGAGCTTGACTTACATCGGCGGTGAAGACTATCAGCTTCGCTTTGGTTACGGTGAAACCGTGGTTCGCCCAGACTTGCGTGAAGTGGTACCGGTTGGTTATTTCGACCCATTAACAGACATTCGTACAACGGGTAGCATCGCGCTTGTATCAAGCTCGCTGAAAAACTATGACGTGCGTTACGAATTGTATGGTACAGGTGGCGATAACTTAGCATTGTCATTGTTCTACAAAGACATTACTAACCCAATCGAAACGGTTTTAAGTGTTGGTGACTCAACGTATACCGCAAGCTTTACCAATGGTTCACAAGCTGAACTCTATGGTATCGAAGCGGAATGGTTGTACGACCTTGGTTGGCTGGCAAACGGCTTCTTTACTTCAGGTAACATCACCTTGAGTGATTCTGAAGTGAAAATCGACGCTGCCGACGCGGGAAGCTTAACGAACACCTCTAAGCGTATGAATGGTCACTCACAATACGTGGCTAACTTCCAGTTGAGCTATGACTCAGCAGGTGGTGAGCACAGTGCATCATTGGTGTACAACGTATTCGGTGAGCGTATTCTTGCATCGGGTATCAACGGTCGTCAGGATGCTTACGAGCAACCTTTCCACTCAGTGGACTTTGTTTACTCGTACTACCCAGACTTCAACACAACAATCAAACTGCGTTTGAGAAACTTGTTGGGTGAAGATCAGGAAGTAACCCAAGACGGTATTACCGTGCGTAGCCGTACCATCGGCACTGGCATTAAATTGTCTTACCAATACGAATTCTAATATTCCAATTGGTTTGAGAAAGGCTCCCTCGGGCTGTCTCTTATACACAAATCCCCGCTAAGAAATTAGTGGGGATTTTTTTTGAACATTATCTCTTCACTCTGATCAGATCTTGTAACTTGGTTGTGAGAGTAAATGATGA